>JBOFDB010000542.1:0-5886 GCA_051646545.1 Sphingomonas sp. | reverse complement strand
GCGCTTAGCGGAGCTTGGTGAGGGTCGCCGCATCGGATAGCGCAGAATATAACCCCTCACCCAGCTCCGACTAAGCCTTTGCATACGCAAAGACTAAGTCTGCGCAACCAGTTCGGGGTAAACAGCGCCCAGCGCTGTTTAGGCCATGCTGGGGGCATGGCCGACCCCGAACTCCCCTTTCAGGGGCGAGGGAAGAATAAACCAATCATCAACCGCTGCGCTTGCCGTGGCCCAATCAAAACGCCTATCGCTCCCTTATGCAGGGTGGGCGGACAGGCGAGGTGGCGGTCATCTTCATGTCGGTAAGGACGGCGGAAGGTGAGGCGGATTATGCCGCCGCTGCCGCCGCGATGGATCGGCTCGCCGCCGCGCAACCCGGCTATCGCGGCATGCAAAGCGCGCGGGGGCCGGATGGCTTTGGCATCACCGTCAGCTTCTGGGCGGATGAAGCCGCCGCCAAGGCGTGGCGCGACCATCCGACCCACAAGACGATCCGCGATGCCGGGCGCGACCGCTGGTACGGCCGCTACGAAGTCGCGGTCGGCGAGGTCGATCGCTCCTATCGCTGGAGCCGGGGGTGATTAGTGCTTTCCAGCAAAGCCCTGTCACCCCCCTCAACCGTTCGTCCCGAGCGCAGTCGAGGGACGGGCCACAAAGCGGTTTGCCTCGCTCACGTCCCTCGACTTTGCTCGGGACGAACGTAGCAGTGGTTGGCGGAGCGGTAGTTGGGAGGGACGCGACAGGGCATGGCTAAGCTGTCACCCCGCCCTATCGCGGTCGATCGCGATTTCGCCCTGCTCTTCACCGTCATGCTCACGGTCGCGGCGGGGAATACCGCGCTGCAATCGGTGCTGCCCGCGCTTGGCCGCTCGCTCGCCGTGCCCGATTGGCAAGTCGCGGCGGCGTTTTCGGTGTCGGCGCTGCTCTGGGTCATCGCGGCCCCCATCTGGGCGCGCCGGTCCGATCGGCAAGGGCGCAAGGCGATGATCCTGCTGGGGCTGGCGGGCTTTTCAAGCTCGCTCATCCTGTGCGGCGTGGTGCTGGCGGCGGGGATTAACGGCGTGATTTCGGGAACGGCGGCGTTCCTGTCGTTCATCCTGGGGCGCCTCATCTATGGCAGCTTTGGCGCCGCGGCGCCGCCAGCGGTGCAGGCACTGGTCGCGGGCAAGACGAGCCGTGACGATCGCACCAAGGCGCTCACCCTGTTGGCGTCCGCCACTGGGCTCGGCACGATCATGGGCCCGGCGCTCGCGCCTTATCTGCTGCTGCCTGATATCGGCCCGGTGCGGATCGGGCTGGCGGGGCCTGCCTTTGTCGGCGCGGCGTTCGGCCTTGTCGTGATGGCAGCGGTCTATCGCTACATCCCCAATGACGGCCTGATGGGCCATGCGCGCGGCGCGGCGGTCGCTTATCCCTCGATCGGCAACCAGCCCTCGGGCGCCAGCGTGACGGCGGCGACCGCGCATGGCCATGAGCAGGTCGGCTATCGCGACCCGCGCGTGCGCGCCTGGATGATTGCCGGGCTGGTGATGGGCCATGCCCAGGCGATGACGGGGCAGGCGATCGGCTTTCTCGTCATTGACCGGCTGCATCTGTCATCGGCGGAGGCCTTGCCGCCCACCGGCCTGGTACTGATCATGGGCGCGGGCGCGTCGCTGCTCGCGCAATGGGGATTGATTCCGCTGCTCAATCTGGATGCGCGGCGGCTGGTGCTGGCGGGGCTGGTGGCGTCCGCGATCGGCACGGCGGCGACGGGGATGGCAACCTCGCTTTACGGCATTGCGCTTGGCTATTCGCTGGCCTCGCTTGGCTTCGGCTTTACCCGGCCCGGCTTTACCGCCGGTGCCTCGCTCGCGGTGGGGGCGAAGGCGCAAGGCTCGGTCGCGGGCAAGGTGACGAGCATCAACGGCGCGTCATTCGTGCTGGGGCCATCAATCGGTGTCGGGCTGTACCAGCTGGCGCGGCCGCGGCCCTATCGGGTGGCAGCGGCCGCGCTGGTGGCGATGCTGGCTTATGCCTGGGTCACTCTATCGGCACCGGCGGCTGAGGCCGCGCCGGAATCGTGAAGCCAATGGGCTGGAGCGAGGCGGCCTGCTGCTTCAGCCGCGCCGCCATCTGCTCATAATCGGCCTCGGCCTCGGGCGTTACCGAGGCGCGCGCATCCTGCAACCCCGCCTCGAAATGCGCCATCGCCACGAGCGTTGCGCCGGTGCGCAGCGCGTTGAGGCCGGCGCGGCGCACCAGATCTTCCAGGTCCGCGCCGCTGAACCGCTCGGTACGGTCAGCCAGGTCCTTGAGATCGACATCGCCCGCCAGTGGCATTTTGGCGGTCTGGATGGTCAGGATGCGCTCGCGCCCCTCGCGGTCGGGCACGGGCACATAGACCAGCTCGTCGAACCGGCCGGGCCGCAGCAGCGCGGGGTCGATCAGATTGGGCCGGTTGGTCGCGCCGATGACGACGACCGATTGCAGCTCTTCCAGCCCGTCCATCTCGGCAAGGATGGTATTGACGACGCGTTCGGTCACCTGCGGCTCGCCCAGCCCGCCGCCGCGTGCGGGCACCAGGCTGTCAAGCTCGTCGATGAAGATCACGCACGGCGCGACCTGCCGAGCGCGAGCGAACAGCCGGGCGATCTGCTGCTCGCTTTCGCCATACCATTTGCTGAGCAGATCGGATGATTTGGTCGCGATGAAATTGGCCTGCGCCTCGCGCGCCACCGCCTTGGCGATCAGCGTCTTGCCGGTACCGGGGGGGCCGAACAGCAAAAAGCCCTTGGCGGGGCGAATGCCAAAGCGGCGGAAGGCGTCGGGGTCTTTCAGCGGCAGCTCCACGCCTTCGCGCAGCCGGTCACGCACCTCGTCCAGCCCGCCGACATCTTCCCAGCGGACATTGGGCGCTTGCACCATCACTTCGCGCATCGCCGAGGGCTGGACGCGCTTCAGCGCGCCGAGGAAATCCTCGCGGATCACCGACAATGTGTCGAGCACGTCCTGCGGAATCGTCCCTTCTTCCAGGTTGAGGCGCGGCATGATGCGGCGCACCGCCTCGATCGCCGCCTCACGCGTCAGGGCCGCCAGGTCGGCGCCAACAAAGCCATAGGTGGTGCGGGCAAGCTCGTTCAGGTCGACCGTTTCGGCAAGCGGCATGCCGCGCGTGTGGATGCCCAGAATTTCCCGGCGCCCGCGTTCATCGGGCACGCCGACAATAATCTCGCGGTCGAAGCGGCCGGGTCGGCGCAGCGCCTCGTCAATCGCATCGGGGCGATTGGTCGCGGCGATCACGACCAGATTGGCGCGCGGCTCGATACCGTCCATCAGCGTCAGCAATTGCGCGACCAGCCGCTTTTCGGCCTCGCCCTGGGTGCGGTCGCGCTTGGGCGCGATCGAATCGATCTCGTCGATAAAGACGATCGACGGCGCCGATTTCGCGGCTTGCTCAAACACCTCGCGCAGCCGCTTTTCCGATTCGCCATAGGCCGAACCCATGATTTCGGGCCCGTTGATCAGGAAAAACTGCGCGTCCGACTCATTGGCGACGGCGCGGGCGAGGCGCGTCTTGCCGGTGCCCGGCGGGCCATGCAGCAACACGCCCTTGGGCGGATCGACGCCCAGCCGCTGGAACAATTCGGGGTAGCGCAGCGGCAGCTCGACCATTTCGCGCAACTGGTCGATCGTCGGCGCCATCCCGCCGATATCGTCATAGGTCACGTCCGCGCGGCGCGCCTCGCGCGGCTCCTCATATTCGGCGCGCAGCTCAATCTCGGTATTCTCGTCGATATGGACGATGCCGCGGGGCGCGGTGGCGATCACCGCCAGGCGGATTTCCTGCAACGCATAAGCGGGCGCGTTGAGCATCTGGCGCAGTTGCGGCGGCATATTGTCGACGCGTTGCTGCCCGGCGGTGGCAACGATGTCGCCCTGCGTCAGCGGGCGGCTGAAAAAGGTGCGCTGGAGCGCGGCGGTCGACCCCTGCAGGCGCAGATTCTGTTGGGCGGGCGCAAACACCACGCGCGTCGCGGGCTTTGATTCGGCCTTGCGCACCTCAACGAATTCGCCCGATCCCGCGCCGGCATTGGCGCGCTGCAACCCATCGATGCGGATGATTTCCAGCCCTTCGTCATCCTCATAGGGCAAGACGGCGCGGGCAGGCGTGGTGCGCTTGCCGACGATTTCGATAACGTCGCCCTCGGTCAGGCCCAATGCCGCCATCAGCGCGCGCGGCACATGAGCGATGCCGCGACCCGAATCTTCTGGCCGGGCATTGGCGACTTGCAATTTGCGCATCGGGGCTTCGTTATCGGCCACACATCCTCCTCATGTCCCTAACGCAGGAAGCGGGGAGATAGGGGCGTCCGATGAAAGATGCGAGTCGCCTCGCACCAAAGCTCTTATGGCGAGGCGCGTCGGCGACGACGCACTCCGTTACGCGAAGCGGGCTGGATTGCGTCGCTGCGCCCGCAAGGACGATGGCCAAGAGCATCGGCCAAAAAAAGGGCCGGTCGGAAACCCGACCGGCCTTGAAAGTTTTAGGAGAGGATGCCTGAAAGGCACGCTCTATGTGCAGCGCAGCACGTTTTTGTGCAAGTGCGAAATAAGAAAGGGTAATTGCGTTCCACGCATTCATACCGACTTTAGGCTATGGATTTGGCGCCGCTCCCATGGCTATGAAGCAGGTGGAGAGTGCAGCGCACAACGGCCAGCCATCGGCGCGCCGGGCGCAAGCGATGTAAGAGGGGGGCATGCGCAGATTACCGCCACTGACCGCGATCGAGGCGTTCGTCCAGGTCGCACGGACCGGATCGGTCAAGGCCGCATCGCAGGAACTGTCGCTCTCCGCCCCCGCGCTCAGCCGCCGCATCCAGGCGCTTGAACGCTTTGTCGATCGCCCGCTGTTCGATCGCGGCCACCAGTCGATGCGGTTGAATGCCGATGGCGAGCGGCTGATGGCGCAGATTTCGCCCGCGCTCGACACCTTGTCCGACGCGATCGAGGCGATGACGAGCGGGATTGAGGTGTTGCGGCTGCGCCTGGGGGTGCTGCCGCTCTATGCGTCGCAAAAGCTGTTTCCGCATGTCGCCGATTTGCGCGCGCGCTTTCCCCAGCTCCATCTCGATATCGATACCGGCGCGCAGGCGATCAACCGGCTGAGCGACGGGCTTGATGCCGCGATCGTGCTGGCGCGCGAAGTCGATCCCGCGCTTTATGCCCGCCGCCTCGACAGGAACCGCATCTATGTCATCGGCACGCCGGAAATGGCGGCGGGCCCGCGCGCGATCTGCCAGCCGCGCCAGCTTGAGGCGCTGACCGCGCTGGTCCATCGCGACATGCCCGATATCTACACGACCTGGCGCAAGGCAGCGGGCGCCGAAGAGCTTGAGCCTGCCGCGATCGACCATTTCGATTCGGGCGCGCTGATGCTGGAAGCGGTGGCGCAGGGGCTGGGCGTCGCTTTCATGCACGAAAGCCATCTGGAAGACGCGCATGACGAGCGGCTGGCGCGGCTGTTCGCCGATATCGAGGTGGAAAGCCCGTACAGCTATTGGTTCGTCTGCCGCCCCCGCGCGCTGTCGCAACGGCCGGTGCGGCTGTTTCACGACTGGCTGGTCGAGGCGCTGGGGGTTAACTAGGCCGTAGACCCATCAAAGCGGCCGGTCGGCATCCGCTCCAAAGCCCGCCATTCTCCTTCGTCGCCCCGTGCTTGACACGGGGCCAGGCTAACCTCGTTCCTTAGAGCCTGTTCGATTGAAGTTGACTCGTCATTCCCGCGCATGGGGAAATCCATTCCGCCCGCCCTATCGACAGAACCGTGACCAACAACCCTAATGGATTCCCGCCTTCGCGAGAATGACGGTGGTTTCATTGCAACGGCAGTTTCAATCAAAACAG
>JBOFDB010000097.1:0-1116 GCA_051646545.1 Sphingomonas sp. | reverse complement strand
CGTCACCGTGCAGCTTTTGCCGACCAACATGGCGCCGCGACCGGGCTGGATGACGCCGCACTGCTTGCGCGGCTCGACGATTGGCTGCCGCCGCTCGTCGCGGGCAAGCGTCGGCTCGATCAGATCGACGCGACCGCGCTCGCCGAGGCGTTACGCGCGCTGATCGGCTGGGACGCGATGCGCCTGATCGACCGGGTCGCGCCCGCCCGGCTTGATACGCCCGCCGGCAGCAGCCACGCCATCGATTATGCCGCCGAAGCGGGCCCAACGGTCACGCTGCGGCCGCAGGCGCTGTTCGGCATGACGCGCCACCCGATGGTGGGGGATGGCCGCGTGCCGCTGGTGCTGAGCCTCACCTCGCCCGCCGGTCGCCCGATCCAGACCACCCGCGACTTGCCGGGCTTTTGGGCGGGGAGCTGGGCAGCGGTCGCCAAGGAAATGCGCGGCCGCTATCCCCGCCACCCCTGGCCCGATGATCCCGCCAGCGCCACCGCGACGCTGCGTACCAAAAATGCGGATGCGCGCGCGCGGGGCTTGAGCTAAGAAGCCGCCATGACCAGCGCCCGCATTTATCAACGTCCCAAAAACGCCATGCAGTCGGGCCGTGCCCGCACTGGCCAATGGATCCTCGAATTCGAACCGAGCGAGGCCAAGGCGCCTGATCCCCTGACCGGCTGGGCAGGCAGCGGCGACACGCGCGAACAGATACGGTTGAGCTTTCCGTCGGCCGACGCCGCGCTCGCTTATGCCGCGCGCGAAGGCATTACCGCCCATGTCATTCCGGCGCCCGCCAAGACGCTGAAGCTGCAGGCTTACGCCGACAATTTCCGCTAGCCGTTAGGGCTTTTGCCGCTGCAGCCCGGTGATGATCGACCGGCGCATCGTCGCCAGATCAGCAGGGCTGGTCGCGCCCAGCACCCCGCGCGCGGCGGCGGGCAGATGCTCGGCCGGGTCGCCATTGGCCAGAAAGACATAATGGTCGAACATCGCACGCCACGACCGGCGCTGGTCGGGCGGCAATTCGCGCAGCGCGACCATGCCGTGCATCAGCGCGTCCCAGGGCGAGCCCAGGTCAGGGCGCGCCGGGTTCCACCAATAATTGACGAGCAGGTTGAG
>JBOFDB010000109.1:0-11547 GCA_051646545.1 Sphingomonas sp. | reverse complement strand
TCTTCAGTTCCGCCGCCGAAAAGGTCTTGTTCGCGTCCTTTGCCTTGGTCGCCATGCGGCTCGAGTCGAGCACCAGATACATGTCGTTACGCAAGTTCGACGCGGCTGCCGAAGGGATTTGCGACAGGCTGCCATAGCTGCCCACGTCGTGGCTGATCTCGTTGGTTACCGTCTCGATCGCGGCATAGACGACCGGCGTGCTGGCATTGCGCGTCTTGAGCGCGCTAGTAAGCGCCTGACGCGCCGCCTCTACCCCGATCGGCGTGCCCTGCGCATGGCTATGGAACACCGCCGCCGCAGCGGTTGCATGCTGCACGAACGCCGGGGTCTCGCTCGCCGGCATGGTACGGTTGAGAGCATAGGCGGTCGGCGCGCAGCCGATCAGGATGAGCATGATGAGCCCCATGCCCTTTTGCCCGTCATTGCCGCCATGCGCGAAGCTGACCGCCGTGCAGGTGAAGATCAGCAGCGCGCGAATGCCGGTCGGCGGCGGCGTATCGCCCTCGGGCGCCTTGTAAAGGTTGGGATTGCGCAGCGTCAGCTTCATCACCAGCAACAGCACCAGCGCGCCGACAAACCCGACCAGCGGGCTGAACAACAGCGACGACAATACCTTTTCCGCCTGGCTCCAGTCGACGCCCTGCGTGCCGCCCGTCCCCGCCGTCAACAGCTGATTGGCAAAGCCGACCCCCAATATCGAGCCGATCAGGGCATGGCTCGACGAGTTGGGGATGCCGAAATACCAGGTCGCCAGGTTCCAGATCACCGCCGCCAGCAACAGCGCGAAAATCATTGCAAAACCGGCATTCGACCCCACGTGCAGAATCAAGTCGACGGGTAGCAAGGTGACGATCGAATAAGCGACCGCCCCGCTCGACAACAGCACGCCGATCAGGTTCCATACCCCCGACCACACCACTGCGAATGGTGCCGGCATCGAATTGGTGTAGATGACGGTCGCGACCGCATTGGCGGTGTCGTGAAAGCCGTTCACGAATTCAAAGCCCAGCGCAATCACCAGCGCCAGCGCCAGAAACAGGAACACGCCCGTCGCCAGCGTCTCGCCAACATGCTGGGTATCAAGGAAAATGCTGTAGCCGGCATAGCCAAGCCCGCCCAGCAGCGCCAAGCCGAACAGCAGACGCGCGGCAGGATGAGACGGCTGATCCAGCCGCGCCCCTATCGGCGATCGGACGTCCCGATCACCGCTCTCGATGGTGGTGGTCGCCATGCGACTGTCGATCAGCCCCGCTGTATTTTGCAGATTATGGGCGGTGCAATACCCGCGCGGATGGTGACGGGGCAAGGGCGAAGTTGGCGGAAACGAGCGCCTGAGCGTCCCGCCGCGAAACCGCCGCAACCTGATGCTGTGCCCAGCTCGGCTTTACAGCCACCAAAAGCGCGTTAAGACGCAGCCTGCGGGATGGTTAGGGCATCGGGGCAATTCGCCCCCATGCCCCTGAATTTATTCGGACCCAGCATGGATTATCCCGTCATCGATCCGCTCGCCGCCCGCGACAGTGCTTCTACCTCAACGCCCGTGCGCACGGGCAGCGCGCCAGGCGGCAGCTACCGGGTGATGACTGTCGTTCACAGCTTCGCACCCGGCGGCGTTGAGCGTGTTGCGCTCCGTCTCAACGCTGCCTTGCGCGCAATCGCCGTGCGCGCCTCAATGGTCGTCGGACGCGGCGACGGCGCCGCCGCCGAAACCAGCGACGGGGCGGCCTGCCTGATCATTCCGGGGGGCAGGCGCATCGGCGCGCGCACCCAATTGCTGTGGATGGTGCGCCATTTGCCCCGGCTGATTGCCAGCCAGCGGCCCGACATATTGTTCTGCCCCGGTAATACGTACAGCTCGGTCGGCGTGGCCATGCGGTTGTTGATGGGGAAAAGCTGCCCGCCCATCGCCGCCAAGATTTCCAACGACCTTGAACGGCGCGACATGCCGCAGCCGCTTCGCTGGCTCTATCACCGCTGGCTCCGCCTCCAGGGCCGGTTGCTTGACCATTTCGTCGCGATGGCGCCGGCCATGGTGCCAGAAATTGTGGCGCGCATGGGGGTTTCGGCTGATCGCGTGCGCGTAATCCACGATCCCGTGCTGCATGAAGATGAACTGGAGAGCTTCATTGCCTTGCCCCGCACCGGCATGGGGCACGGGCGCCGCTATCTGGCGGTCGCCCGGCTGGAGCCGCAGAAGAATCTGGGGCTGCTGCTTGATGCCTTTGCCGGCATTGCCGACCCCGCCGACACGCTGACCCTATTGGGGGAGGGCAGCGAACGGGCGGCGCTCGAAGACCGGGCACGCGCGCTGGGTATCGCCGAAAACGTCGCCATGCCCGGCCATGTCGCCGATATCCGCCCCTGGCTCGCCAATACCGATATCCTGTGCCTGTCCTCTGATTTTGAAGGCGTGCCGGCGGTGATCATTGAGGCAATTGCGGCGGGATTGAGCGTCGTCACCACCGCATCGAGTGCGGCGATCGACGACTTAATCGGCGATGGCCGCTTCGGCACATCGGTGCCGGTCGGGGATGTCGCTGCCTTCGCTGCCGCCATGCAGGCTGCGCCAGCCCCTGCCGCCTCCCCCACCGCCGATGCCATCGCGCATGTCCGCGATTTCACGATCGAAGCGGGCGCCCACGCTTATGATGCGCTGTTCAGCGAACTGGCGTCAGCGAGGGCGATGGCGCACACAGCATGAGTCGCTGCAAAAAGGGGTAGCGCCCGCGCGGTTCGTTCCCTAGCTGTTCGCCCAATGACTGTGCCCGCTCCCTCGCCTACCGATCCACCCTATCTCGCCGGCCTGAATGCGCCGCAGCGCGAAGCGGTGCTGACCACGGACGGCCCGGTGCTGGTGCTGGCGGGCGCGGGCACCGGCAAGACAGCGGCATTGACCGCGCGGCTGGCGCACCTGCTCTATACCCGCAAGGCCTATCCGTCGGAGATTCTCAGCGTCACATTCACCAACAAGGCGGCGCGCGAAATGCGCGAGCGGGTGCGGGCACTGGTCGGCGATATGGTGGAGGGGATGCCGTGGCTCGGCACTTTCCACGCCATCGGCGCAAAGATGCTGCGGCGCCATGCCGAACTGGTCGGCCTGCAGAGCAACTTCACCATCCTCGACACCGACGATCAGTTGAGGCTGCTGAAGCAACTCGTCATCGCCGCCGACATCGACGAAAAGCGCTTCCCGGCACGCGCGCTGGGCGGGCTGATCGACGAGTGGAAAAACAAGGGCCTGGCGCCCAAGGATATCGACGCGGGCGAAAGCGAGCGCTGGGCGAACGGGCGCGGCGGTGAACTCTACGCGCAATACCAGGCGCGGCTGGTCGCGCTCAACGCCTGCGATTTCGGCGATTTGCTGCTCCACATGCTCGTCATCCTGCGCACCCATCGCGACGTGCTGGCGCAGTATCAGCAGCGCTTCCGCTACATCATGGTCGACGAGTATCAGGACACCAACAGCGTCCAGTATCTCTGGCTGCGGCTGCTCGCGCAGGAGCGCAAGAACATCGCCTGTGTCGGCGATGACGACCAGTCGATCTATTCCTGGCGCGGCGCGCAGGTTGAGAATATCCTGAAATTCGAGCGCGACTTTCCGGGCGCCAAGGTTATCCGGCTCGAGCAGAATTATCGCTCGACGCCGCACATCCTCGCGGCTGCATCGGGCGTGATCGCCAATAATAGCGGGCGGCTCGGCAAGACCTTGTGGACCGAAGCGGCGGAGGGCGAGAAGGTCCGCGTCATCGGCGTGTGGGACGGGCCCGAGGAAGCGCGCCGCGTCGGCGAGGAAATCGAAAGCGCGCAGCGGCGCGGGCAAAGCCTCAACACCATCGCCATCCTTGTCCGCGCCCAACACCAGACGCGCGAGTTCGAAGACCGCTTCATCGCGATCGGGCTGCCCTATCGCATCATCGGGGGTTTTCGCTTCTATGAGCGCGCCGAAATCCGCGACGCGCTCGCTTATCTGCGGGTGGTCGCGCAACCCGCCGACGATCTGGCGTTTGAGCGCATCGTCAATGTGCCCAAGCGCGGGCTGGGCGACAAGGCGGTGCAGAAACTCCACCAGCTCGCCCGCGCGCAAGCGGTGCCGCTCAGCATCGCCGCCGCCCGCATCCTCGACACTGATGAACTGGCGGGCGCGGCGCGGCGGTCGCTGGGCAATTTCGTCGGCGATCTCGCGCGCTGGCGGCAAATGGCGAGTGACTTGCCCCACCCCGATCTCGCCCGCCAGATCCTTGACGAAAGCGGCTATACCGGGGCGCTCCAGGCCGAAAAGTCGGTCGAGGCGTCAGGCCGGCTCGAAAACCTTAACGAACTCGTCCGCGCGATGGAGGAATATGAAACGCTCGGCGCGTTCCTTGAGCATGTCAGCCTGGTGATGGACAATGAAGGCACCGCGCAGGACGCTCAGGTGACGATCATGACCATCCACGCCGCCAAGGGGCTGGAGTTCGACACCGTGTTCTTGGCCGGCTGGGAGGAAGGGCTGTTCCCCAGCCAGCGCGCGCTCGATGAGGGCGGGCTCGCCAGCCTGGAGGAGGAGCGCCGCCTCGCCTATGTCGCCATCACGCGTGCACGGCGGCGTGCGATCATCCTCCACGCCGCCAATCGCCGCATCTATGGGCAATGGACGTCCAGCATTCCCAGCCGCTTTGTCGGCGAACTCCCCCGCCCGCATATCGAGGAGGAATCGAGCCTGGGCGGCGGCGAAAGCCTGTGGCGCGCCAACTGGTCGACGCAAGCTGACCCCTTCGCCAATGTGGCGCGCGGCACCGGGCGCGGACCGGGCTGGCAACGCGCGGCGGGCAGCGGCAACGGGTTGCTTCGCGAAACCCGGGTGGTCGAAGCCCGCGCCTCCGCGGTCAGCCTGGGCAATAAGGGCCGCGACGACCTTGCGGTCGGCATGCGCGTCTTCCACCAGAAATTCGGCTATGGCCTGATCGCCGAAATCGAGGGCAACAAGCTGGAAATCGATTTCGAATCGGCCGGTCGCAAGCGGGTGATGGACAGCTTTGTGACGATCAGTTGATCTTTCCCGCCAGGCGCTTTCGACCGTGGCCACTGCGCCAAAGGCGCCTACACAGGCCTGACGAGCTCAGATCGGCCGTTTCGGCTTCACGGCTGCGGCCGATGCCGGCGCGGTGACGGGCACCGGCAGAATTTCGTAGAGTTCGAGCTGGCCCGCTCGGCTGGCAGGACTGGTGATGACAAAGCGCCAGCGGAACGGGGCGACGCGTTCGACCACCCCCGTCACATCACGCCCCTTCACCGCGCCATAGCCTGGCGCTGCATCGCGCTCGCGCAACCGCACCGCGCCGAGAAAGACGAGCCGCTTGGGTTGATCGTCCCGGTAGAGCCAGCCGCCCGGCAGCGAAACCCCATCCTGCTTGGTCAGCGACTGGCGCTTGTCGTCGCCCGCCACTTCACAGCGATTGGGGCGCGTTGTCGCATAGCCGATGCTGCCGCCCAGGCGGATCGACCGGCACCAATAGGAACCCGGCGTCAGCGCGGGGAGCGGTAGGGCAGCAGCGGGATCCAGCAGCGCCCCTTCCGCCTTTAGTCGCGTAGGATAGCGGCGCGCGACCACTTTCAGCGCCGCCTGCCAACGCTCCGGCAGCGCATCGATCAGCAGCTGGTCACCCGTCGACGCAATGCCGCGCCACGCCGCACTTGGCGGTGGATCAATCGTGACAACGCCTTTGGGCCCGGGCAACGGCGGTGGCTGGGTGATGGTGTTGAGCCGCGGATGATGCGCGCACCCCGCCAGTCCAGCCAGGGCGGTCAAAGCCAAACAGGGCGCAATCATCCCTGACCGCACGGCAATTTCCCTCAAAATCGTGATGTTAACGAGACGTAAACGCCAAAAGAGTAAAGAACTAGTTAACGCAGGCCCAGCCGTGCCTAATCCATGGTAGCTGGAGGCGCGACAGCATCGCGGGGGTTCGTTTGCCATGCCTGCGTTGATGCGATAAGCGCCGCCGCCAATGCCTCTGTTGCGCACTTTTGCCCATAGTCGGCCCGTTATCGCGGCGATCATCTTCGCCTGCGCGATGCTGGCGCGGCTGGCAGTGCCGAGTGGGTATATGATCGGCGCAGACGCCGCTCGCGGCCTGCCCACCATAGAAATCTGCACCGGCCATGGCGCTGCCACTTTGGCCAATGACACGCCGACCGGCAGTCCGACGAAGAACGATCCGCACCAAACCGGCGCCGACCATTTCTGCGCCTTTGCCGGTGCCAGCGTCGCGCTCGACACCGCGCCGTTGCTGGCTGCCTTGCCGCCGGTGGTGCTGGTCGCTGCAATGCCGGTGGCAATCACCGGGCTGTTGATCCCCGGGCGCGGCCTTGCCGCGCCGCCGCCGCCCAAGACCGGACCGCCTGCCCTTTTCTGACCGAAGTGCACCGAAGGCTCGCGCCCGTGAGCTTTCCCTTTCACGTCAGATAGATGGATTTGGCCCATGACGATTTTCCTGGGCGCGGCGCCGCTGGCGCTCGCCGCGATGGCACCTGTGGCGGTGCCCGATCAACATGCCGATCACGGCTACCCCGCCGATACCGATCACGACATTCTCGTCACCTCGACGCGCCACAATGCGATGATCGAGGCCAACCCCAATCCCAGCACCGCCAGCATCGACGCTGCGACGATCGATCGCACCGTCAACGCGGTGAATGTCGAGGATGCACTCAAATACCTCCCCAGCCTGGTCGTCCGCAAACGCCATATCGGCGACACGCAGGCGCCGCTCGCGACGCGCACCAGCGGCGTCGCCGCCTCGGCGCGCAGCCTGATCTTTGCCGATGGCGCCCTGCTCTCCTCGCTGATCGGCAACAACAACACGACCGCCAGTCCGCAATGGCAGTTGGTCAGCCCGCAGGAAATCGCCCGGATCGACGTGCTTTATGGCCCCTATTCGGCGGCCTATGCGGGTAATTCGATTGGCGCGGTGGTCAATATCACCACCCGCCTGCCCGATCGGCTGGAGGCGGACATCAATGCCGGCACCTCGGTCCAGACGTTCAGCCAATATGGCACGCGCGGCACGTTCCCGGCATATGATATCGGCGCGACGCTGGGCGATCGTTGGGGACGGCTCGCTTTGTTCGCCAGCTACAGCCATGTGTCGAGCGACAGCCAGCCATTGGCCTATGCCACCGCCAATCGCGCTGCCAGTCCATCGAGCAGCGGCAACCCGACCACCGGCGGCTTTGACGATGTCAACCGCTTCGGCGCCCCCATTCGCGTGCTCGGCGCAACCGGACTGGAACATCAGGAGCAGGATTTCGCCAAGCTCAAACTGGCGTTTGATCTCACCCCGGACATCCGCTTGAGCTATATCGGCGGGGCCTTCGTCAACGCCACCAATGACGGGGCCGCCAGCTATTTGAGCGACGCCAGCGGCGCGCCGGTCTTTGCCGGAAACCTCAACATCGGTGGCTATAGCTACTCCGTGCCGTCGACCACTTTCTCAAACAACGTCTATCGCACGCGCCAGACGCATTGGTCGCACAGCTGGATCGCGCAAGGCACGCAAGGGCCCGTCGATTTCCACATCGTCGGCACCTTGTTTGATTATGCCCGCGACGATCAACGCGTGCCATCGACGGCGCTGCCCGGTGCTTTTGCCGGTGGCGCAGGCAATTTGACCAGGCTCAACGGCACCGGCTGGTACACGGTCGACGCCAAGGCGAGCGTCCACCTGATCGGGCATGATCAGCTGACCGTCGCGGCGGGCTATCACCGCGACCAGTATAGCCTCAACAGCAACCGCTACACGCTCGCCGCCAACTGGCTGAGCGATGCGCCCGGCGCGCTCAACCAGATATCACGCGGCACGACGCAGACCGATGCCGCCTGGGGCCAGATTGCGTGGCGGCCCGTCGCGCCGTTGCTGCTGACCATCGGGGGGCGCCAGGAATGGTGGCAGGCGCGCGACGGCTATAATTTCAGCGTCACGCCCGCGCTGTCGGTCGTCCAGCCCCGCCGCGCGGTCAGCCGCTTTTCGCCCAAGGCAACGCTTGCCTGGACGCCGTCAAAGCACTGGCAAGCCAGCGCCTCGTTCGGCGAAGCGTGGCGTTTCCCGACCGTGATGGAGCTGTATCAGGTGGTGACGACGGGCCCCTCGCTCACCTCGCCCAATCCCACGCTCCGCCCCGAACAGGCGCTGAGCGAGGAATTGGCCGTCCAGCGCAACGACGGCGCCAGCTATGCCCGGCTGTCGCTGTTTCACGAGCTGATCAACAACGCGCTGCTCACTCAGTCCACGCCGTTGGTGCCGGGATCGACGACGCTGTACAGCTATTTCCAGAATGTCGATCGCATTGAGACGTACGGGCTGGAACTGGCCTTCCAGCAATCAAATCTGCTGCCCGGCATAGACTTGTCCGGCAGCGTGACGCTGACCGATCCGCGTGTCCGCGCCGATGCTGCGCTGCCCGCCGCGATTGGCAAACGCCCGCCGCAAGTGCCGACGCAACGCGCGACGCTGGTTGCGACATGGCATCCGGGGACGCACTGGTCGCTAAGCGCAGCGGGGCGCTATTCGGGCCGATCTTTCGCTGTGATCGACAATAGCGACCCGGTCAGCTTCACCTATCAGGGCTTTGGCAGCTATTTTGTTGCCGATGTGCGGGCGACGGTGGACGTTACCCGGCAATTCCAGCTCGCGCTTGGTATGGATAATCTTACCGACCGCCGTTATTATCTGTTCCATCCGTTTCCGGGGCGAAGCTTTCGCGCCGAAATGCGTTGGCGCCTTTGACAGGCTGGCGATAAGCGACGATAGCGCGCGACGATGACGATGGTTCAGCTCTGGGCGGGGGCGGCGCTCGATGCGATGGCGCTGTTCGGGTGCGTGGCGGTGGCCGCGTCAACCCGGGCGGCGTGGCGCCTGGGTCGCGCGGCGCGGGCGGCGCCGCCCAACCCCCGGCCGGTCCCCGTCACCATGCTGAAGCCGCTGCACGGCGATGAGCCGCGTCTCGCCGAAAATCTGGCGACGTTCCGCGACCAGGATTGGGCGGCGCCGATCCAGATCGTCGCCGGTGTTGCCCGCGCCGATGATCCCGCCGCCGCGATTGCTACCTCGCTGGGTGAGAGTGTCGACCTGGTCGTCGATGGCCGCCGCCATGGCGCCAATGCCAAGATCGGCAACCTCGTCAACATGATGCCCGTCGTCAGGCATGACCTCATCGTGCTGAGCGACAGCGACATCTCCGCCCCGCCCGACTATTTGAAACACATCGTCGCCGCGCTGGAAGACCCCAAGGTCGGCGTCGTCACCATCGCCTATGGCGGGCGCGGCGATACCGGCTTTTGGTCGCGGTTTGGCGCCGCAATCGTCAGCTATCATTTCATGCCATCGATTTTGCTCAGTCTCGATCTCGGCATGGGCGATGTCTGTATGGGGTCGACCATCGCCATGCGGCGCGAGACGCTGGAAGCGATTGGCGGGTTCGATCGTTATGTCGATACGCTCGCCGATGATTTTGCAATCGGCCAGGCGGTGCGCGACCTGGGCCTGGAAGTCGTGGTGCCGCCGGTATTTGTCACCCATGCCTCGATCGAGACGAGCTTTGCCGAAATGGCGCGGCACGAATTGCGCTGGATGGCGACGGTGCGCACCGTTAACTGGATCGGCCATCTGGGTTCGCTGGTCATGCACGCGCTGCCGCTGGCGTTGATTGCGCTGGTCGTGGCGCCGGGGATCGTTTCGGCCACCGTCGCCGCGATTGCGCTGACGACGCGGCTGGTGTCGGCGTTACTGATCAACCATGTGCTACGCCGGGCGACAATCCCGCTGGTGCTGGTGCCGTTCCGCGACCTGATGACCTTTGGCGTCCATGTGACGAGCCTGTTTGTCCGCCGCGTCGATTGGCGCGGCGCACGGCTGACGATGCGCCGCGCCGGCCGGATCGAGGCGGAGGGCGCGTGAAAACGGTGATCGTCACCGCCGATGATTTCGGTGCGGCGGTGGAAGTCAACGAGGCAGTCGAACGCGCGCATGTCGATGGCTGCCTTACTGCGGCGAGCCTGATGGTGACGGGTGACGCCGTCGACGACGCGGTCGCGCGGGCGAAGCGCTTGCCGGGGCTGGGCGTCGGGCTGCATCTGGTGCTGGTCGAAGGGCGCCCAGCCCTGCCGCCCGAGCGCATTCCCGATCTGGTTGATAGCGACGGCCAGTTTCGAACCGATATGGCACGCACCGGCGTCGATATTTTTTTCCGCCCCCGCGTCCGCCGCCAGCTCCGCGCCGAGGTGGAGGCGCAATTCGCGCGTTTTGCCGCCACCGGCCTGCCGCTCGATCACGTCAACGCGCACAAGCATTTCCACCTCCACCCGACAATCGCCGCAACAATGCTGGCGGTGGGCAAGCGTTACGGGCTGAAAGCCAGCCGCGCACCGGTTGAGCCCGCCGGGCTCATCGCCGCGGTCGATCCCACGCGCCGCGACGCAACGATGCGCCTTGCCGATACATGGGCGCGCCGATTGCGCGCGCGGTTCCGCCATCAGGGCATTGTCATGGCGGATCAGGTCTTTGGCCTGGCCTGGTCGGGTGCGATGACGACGGATCGGGTTGCGGCGCTGGCACGGCGATTGCCCGATGGGGTGAGCGAAATCTATTTCCACCCGGCAACCCGCGACACCTTCCCCGGCCACGCGCCCAACTATGGCTATGCCGCCGAGCTCGCCGCGCTGACCGCGCCCGAGGTGAAAGCCGCTCTCGCCGCCAGCGGCGCGCGTCTGGCCCGGCTCGGCGATCTTGCCCGCGCATGAAAACGCCCGCCCGGCTGACCCAATTGCGCCCACCCGCGTTAAGGGCCGGATGACCGAGGACCTGCCGCTCCGCCAACGCCTGATCGCCATTGCGGCATTGAGCTTTGGCACCGCGCTCGTCATCATCGATGGCTCGGTCCCCAATGTCGCGTTGCCGACCATCGCGCGCGATTTGCATGTCGACAGCAGCTCGGCGGTCGCGGTCGTCACTGTCTATCAGTTGATGCTGGTGATGCTGCTGCTACCGCTCGCCGGATTTGGCGACCGGATCGGCCTGAAACGGCTATACCAATGGGGCCAGCTGCTCTTCACCATCGCCACATTGTTGTGCTTTTTCGCCAACAGCCTGCCTTTCCTGCTGGTCGTCCGGGCCGTGCAGGCGATGGCCGCGGCAGCGGCGCTCAGTGTCTCGTCGGCGCTGATCCGCGCAACCTATCCCGCCAAGCAACTGGGTCGCGGGCTGGGCATCAACTCGGTGATCGTCTCGTCAAGCGCGGCGCTGGCGCCTTCGCTGGGTGGGCTGGTGCTGGCGGTGGCGCCGTGGCCCTGGGTGTTTGCGAGCGGCGTGCCGTTCGCGATTTTATCGCTGTTGCTGGGGCGCGCGCTGCCCGATCCGCCGCCGGGAACGGCGCCGTTTGACCTGTTGGGCGGGGTGATGTGCGCGGCGATGTTTGGCCTAGTGATCGGCGGCATGGAAAGCGCGGTGCACGGCGACAGCCCGATCGTCTCCGCCGCGATTGTCGGCGCCGGCATTTTCATCGGGGTCGCCT
>JBOFDB010000393.1:0-3902 GCA_051646545.1 Sphingomonas sp. | reverse complement strand
GGCATCATCCACCTGCAGCATCGGCTCGCCCCCGGTCAGCACGGCAAAACGCTCCGCCAGCCCCGCGCCCCACAAGCCCGTAGCCGCCCCGGCCAGCGCCGCGGCATCGGCAAAGCGCCCCCCGCCATCGCCATCGGTGCCGACGAAATCGGTGTCGCAGAACTGGCAGATGGCGCTGGCCCGGTCCGCCTCGCGCCCCGACCATAAATTGCAGCCGGCAAAGCGGATGAACACCGCGCGCCGCCCGGCATTCACGCCTTCGCCCTGCAACGTCAGGAACATCTCCTTGACGGCATAGCTCATCGCCGCGTCACGGCCGCGCGGCATAATGGGTGGGATCGGGCACGCCCGCTTCGGCAAAGCCGCGCTGGCGCAGGCGACAACTGTCGCACAACCCGCAATGCAGCGCCCCCGGTGCCGGATCATAGCATGACCAGCTCATCCCCGCGTCGAGCCCCAGCCGCGCCGCCTCCAAAACGATCTGCGCCTTCGTCATGTGCTGAAGCGGCGCGTGGATGCGAAACTGCATCCCCTCAACCCCCGCGCGCGTCGCCAGCGTCGCCATCGTTTCAAAGGCGGAAATGAATTCGGGGCGACAATCGGGATAGCCCGAATAATCGAGCGCGTTGACGCCGATATAAAGGTCGCGCGCGCCCGCTGCCTCTGCCCAACCCAATGCGAGGCTGAGGAAAATCGTGTTCCTGGCCGGCACATAGGTAACGGGGATACCCGGCCCCACCCCATCCTTGGGCACGGCGATGTCGTCGGTCAGCGCCGAGCCGCCAAAGGCCGAGAGGTCGATCGGCAACACGATATGCTGCACCGCGCCCAGCGCCTGGGCAATGCGCCGCGCCGCGGCAATCTCGACGCGGTGCCGCTGGTTGTAATCGATGGACAGCGCCAGCAGCTGATGCCCGTCTTCGCGCGCTCGTGCAGCGGAAACCATTGAATCCAGGCCACCCGATACCAGCGCGACCGCAAGTGATTGATGTTCAGTCATGACGCCGCGCAGCTAGTGGTTCGCGTTGCCGCGCGCAACCGGCCTTGCAAGCGCTCCCCGATCCTCCCTTGCCAGGGGGAGGTGGCACGCCTTGGCGTGACGGAGGGGGAGGAAGGCAAAACGACTGTTGGGTTAACCGCCCCCTCCGTCGCCTTCGGCGCCACCTCCCCCTGGCGGGGGAGGTGGGGAGTCAGCCAAGGTTGTTGGAACACGATCCCGAAAAAGAAGCGGGCCGCTCCCCGGTGAGGGAAGCGGCCCAGGGAGCTTCGCGGAAGAAGCCATGGGAGGAAAGCGTGCCCGAAAGACACGAGCACCGTCCTAACAAGCCCAAGTAAAATCGCGGTTAACGCGCGCTCGTCTGGCATGCGCCCAGCCGCCGCCCCGCATAATCCATGTCGAACGGCGCGGCCTGCGCAATTCCCTGCGTCTGCAACCTGATCTGGCGGGGCGTGTCGAGCGTGATCGTGGTGCGGCCGCTGCCCGCCGCGTCGCAGCTGTAATTGACGGTCCCCGACTGCGGCGTATCTTCCACCACATAGCGGGTGCAGGCGGCATGGGCGTGGCGCAGCTGGATCAGCTGATCCGCATCGATCAGGCACATCAGCTTGGGCGCGGCGGTGGAGCCGACCTCGCGCAATTCCCATTGCCCCGGTTCGATCGCGCGGGTGACGGCAAGCATCGGGGTCTTGAGCGGGCTGGCGGCCACCAGGGCAAGCGTGGCGGCAAACATCATGCCCGCATAGCGCGCCTGTCGGCTGGCAATTGGTTTTCGCACTGGCGGATTTGGCATTGGCGGATTCGGCATTGGAAGCGCTCCTGCAGTCGCCGGCCCGCCCCCGATCGCGGGAAACCGGTAGTCATGCGACGGCGCGACGCCGTTTCTTATCCGTCACTTTATATCATGGGGGATTCAGCCCCGATAATCAATGACCGTTACGCAGCCATATCATCCACCATCAGCGGAAATTTGGTCGCGCAGAACGCGCAATCGACGGTAATCACGCCATTTTCATCCGCCATGGCGCGCCGCTCCTCGACGGGAAATTTGGCGATGACCTGCGCGATATAATCGGGCGTACAGCGGCAGCCGCGCGACAGGGGCAGCGTGGTCAATACGCGGACTTCCTCTTCCTCGTTGAACAGCCGCCAGATCAGCGTTTCGAGCGTCGCCGCCGAATCGGTCAGCTCGTCGGGCTCGATAGTCGCGCCCAACGCCTCGACATGCTGCCATTCGGGATGGTCGAGCCGGGTATGAATGCGATCCCGCCCCTCCTCGCCCTCGGGCAGATGCTGAAGGAACAGCCCACCGACCACGCACCGGCCATCGTCATCCTTGCGCAAGCCGACGCGGACCAGGGTCGGCAATTGTTCGGACTGGACGAAATAGCTCTCCACCGCCTGCGCCAGCGTATCGCCGTCGAGCGGCACGATCCCCTGATAGCGCTCGCCGGTCAGCGCCTGGTCGAAAGTGATCGTCAGATAAGCCGCGCCAAACAGCGCAAACAGCGTCGGATCGGCCGGCGCCCCGGCCAGCCGGTCGGGGTCGAACTCGACATAGCCGCGCACTTCGCCGCCCTTGTAATCGCACACCAGCAAGCGAACGACGCCGGTTTCCGACTGGGTCTGCAGCGTCAATTGGCCGCCCGCGTCCTTCAGCGTCGATCCGATCAGCGCGGTCAGCGTCAGCGCTTCGGCGAGCAGCTTTTCGATTGCGGGCGGATAGGCGTGCTTTGACAGGATCCCGTCGAGCACCGGCCCCATCCGCACGAACCGCCCGCGCGCGTGCCGCTCAGGGATGGTGAAGCCGAGCGCGATGTCGACATTAGGCAAATTGAGATCGGTCATCATTCGTCCGTTCGGGCTGAGCTTGTCGAAGCCCTGCCCTTCTTGCCGCGAGGAAAAAGGACGGCCCTTCGACAAGCTCAGGGCGAACGGACTTCAGGTGAGATGTCGCGTTAGATAAGGTACCGCGCCGCCAACGCAACTCACCCCAATTGCCCGAAGCACCAGCGCAGGATCGATTTCTGCGCATGCAAGCGGTTTTCCGCCTCTGGCCAGATCAGCGATTGCGGGCCGTCGATCACCTCGGCCACCACTTCCTCACCGCGATGCGCGGGCAGGCAATGGAGGAATTTGGCGTCCGCCTTGGCCGCCGCCATCAGCGCGGGCGTCACCTGATAGGGCATCAGCGCGGCGAGCTTGCTGTCGGCATGCGCCTGACCCATCGAAATCCAGGTATCGGTGACGATGATGTCGGCGCCCTCAACCGCCTCGCGCGGATCGGCGACGCACCGGGCGCGGCCCTTGCCGAGGGCGAGCGCGTCTTCCATCGGCTGGAAGCCTTGCGGGCAAGCGGCGGTGACGTCGAAGTGCATCAGCCCGGCGGCTTCGACGATCGAGGTCAGCACATTGTTGCCGTCGCCCAGCCACGCGACTTTCAAACCGGGCAGCGCCTTGCCGCTTTCGACGATGGTGAGCAGGTCGGCGACGATCTGGCAGGGATGCGAATAATCGGTCAGCCCGTTGATGACGGGCACGCTGGCATAGGCCGCCATTTCCTCGACCTTGGCATGGTCATCGGTGCGGATCATGATCGCTTCGACGTAAGCAGACAGGATGCGCGCGGTATCGGCGATGGTCTCGCCACGACCGAGCTGCATCGATCCGGCTTCGGCGACGATCGTGGTGCCACCGAGCTGGCGCATCGCCATATCGAAGCTGAAACGGGTGCGGGTCGAGTTCTTCTCGAACACCATCGCCAGCGTGTGACCGGCGAGCGGGGCGTCGGCATCCGCCTTGCCCTTCGGCCAGCCGGCACGCGCCGCCTTGCGATCAATCGCGTCGTTGATCATCGCCGCAATGGCATCGCCGCCGGCGTCGGCGAGGTTCAGGAAGTGGCGCA
>JBOFDB010000455.1:0-6452 GCA_051646545.1 Sphingomonas sp. | reverse complement strand
AAAGTGTCGATCATGCTGGAGGAAATTGGCCTGCCTTATGAGGCGCATTTCATCGACATCATGGCCAATCAGACGCACGATCCCGCCTTTCTGTCGCTCAATCCCAATGGCAAAATCCCCGCGATCATCGACCCCGATGGCCCCGATGGCCCCGATGGCCGACCAATTGGCTTGTTCGAATCGGGAGCAATTCTGCTCTATCTGGCGGACAAGTCGGGCAAGCTCATCCCGTCCGATCCGGTCGAACGTTATCACGCGATCCAGTGGGTGATGTTTCAGATGGGCGGGGTGGGGCCGATGTTTGGCCAGCTCGGCTTCTTTACCAAATTCGCCGGTGGTCAATGGGAAGACAAGCGCCCGCGGGACCGTTACCTCAACGAAACCAAGCGCCTGCTGGGGGTGATGGACCGCGCGCTGGAGGGGAAGGACTGGTTCCTGAACGACTATTCGATTGCCGATATCGCGATGCTCGGCTGGACCAATGGTCTCGTCAATTTCTATGGCAACGGCGAGCTGGTTGGTTTTGATGACTATGCGAACGTGAAGGCCTGGCTGGCGCGCGGACTGGCACGGCCGGCGGTGCAGAGGGGACTGAACGCGCCGCCGCGGCCTTGAGACGCGGAAACTCTGTTCCCCTATCGTTCCGCATCTGCTAGCGCGTCGCCATGGCTGTCGCGTTTTGATCGTGGGAAGATTTTTATGATGTTAGCGGTTCTCGCACTCAGCCAGGTTTCGACGACGCCCGCTTGGACCTCGGCGCAGGTGCCAGGGACTTGCGGAGTGACTTACATATCGGCCGCCGATCCCGCGCATCTTGCGTTGTCGGTCTCCCGCAAGCTGGCCGCTCCGGACAGCACGTTGCAGATAATTGCAATGACGGAGCCGCTGCTGACCGTGCTGACGCAGTCGTCGGCACCGGCCAAGGGCATCCTCACGCTTACCGATGGCACCACAATCGCCCTTGAGGGCCGCCGCGATCCCTATGGCCGGCGCTATCGAGTCGCGATGATTGCCCATCTATCAGCCGATGCACTCGGTCACATCCGCCAGTCCGACCGTTTATCAATGACGGTTGAAGAACCTGCTTTGAAGATTGTCGATATGCCAGGCCCTGGCCATTCGGTTGACGACATTGGGGTCTGCGAAAAGGCTTCGCTTGCCGAGCTCGGGCTCGATCCTGCCCGACGCGCGCCGTCGCCACCGTTGGAAGACCAGAGCAAGTGGATTACGTATGACGACTATCCTCCGTCTGCGCTTCGCAATGCCCGTACAGGGAGCGCTACCGCCTTGTTGACCATCGGTACCGATGGCGTTCCAACCTCGATCCGCTTGATCCGATCGACCGGTACCGAGGTTCTCGAGGAGGCGACGACCAGACTGCTGCTTGCTCGCGCGCGTTTTACTCCGATGCCGAGCGTTATTGACCGGTGGTCGATAGTGAGCGTCGATTGGAACATTCCTGATTGAATTCGATCGGGGGCTTGCGTGCTTGCTCCGCTCCTATGAAGCTTAGACTATGGCAAAACCCCAGAAACGCTATGTCTGCCAGGCGTGCGGATCGGTCAGCCACCGCTGGGCGGGGCAGTGCGCCGATTGTGGCGACTGGAACACGTTGGTCGAGGAAGCAGGTGCGGTCGTAACGCCCTTTGCGGCCAAGCATAATCTGCAGGGCGGTGGCCGCGCGATCGCGCTTGTCGGGCTGGACGAGGACGTCGCGCTGCCGGCGCGGCTGGTATCGGGCATTGCCGAGCTGGACCGGGCATTGGGAGGCGGCTTTGTCGAGGGATCGGCAACGCTGATCGGCGGCGATCCGGGAATTGGCAAATCGACCCTATTGCTCCAGGCGGCGGCGCGGATGGCGCTGGCGGGGCATGGCGTTGCTTATGTGTCGGGTGAGGAGGCGGCCGATCAGGTGCGGCTGCGCGCGCATCGCCTGGGCCTGGGGGCTGCCCCGGTGCAACTGGCCGCAGCGACATCGGTGCGCGATATCCTGACGACGCTGGGGGCCACGGCCGCGCCGCGCCTGCTGGTGATCGATTCGATTCAGACGATGCATTCGGACCTGATCGAGGGCGCACCGGGCACGGTGAGCCAGGTGCGCGCCTCGGCGCAGGAGCTGATCCGCTTCGCCAAGGAGCGCGGCACCGCGTTGGTGCTGGTTGGCCATGTTACCAAGGATGGCAGCATCGCGGGGCCGCGCGTGCTTGAGCATATGGTCGATACCGTGCTGAGCTTCGAAGGCGAGCGTAGCCACCAATATCGCATCCTGCGGGCGATCAAGAATCGCTTTGGCGGGACGGATGAAATCGGCGTGTTTGCGATGGAATCGGGCGGGCTCGCCGAAGTGGCCAATCCTTCCGCCCTGTTCCTGACCCAGCGCGATGAAGGCGTGACGGGAACCGTGGTGTTCCCCGCGCTGGAAGGGACGCGGCCGGTGCTGGTCGAGATTCAGGCGCTGGTGGTGCGCCTGGCGAGCGGCGCAACGCCGCGCCGGGCGGTGGTCGGCTGGGACAGCGGGCGCCTCGCGATGATCCTCGCCGTGCTCGAGGCGCGATGCGGCCTCAGTTTTTCGGCGTGCGAAGTCTATCTGAACGTCGCTGGCGGCTATCGCATTGCCGATCCGGCGGCGGATTTGGCGGTGGCGGCGGCGCTGGTTTCGGCGTTGAGCGAGCGGCCGGTGGCGGCGGACGCCGTTGCTTTTGGCGAGCTGGCCTTGTCGGGCGAGGTTCGCGCGGTCGCCCATGCGCCGCTGCGGCTGAAAGAGGCGGCCAAGCTGGGCTTTGAACGGGCGCTGGTGCCGCCCAATGTGGCAGCCGAGCCGGGAACGATGCGCCTCACCAGCTTCCGCGCGCTGGGCCAGCTCGTCGATCATCTGATCGGCCGGGGGTAGATTATAATGGCGGGTCGCGATGGATGATGCTCTAGCATCTGCCCGCGCCACCCTTTATTCCGTTTGTGATCGACCCGCCAGAAAGAGACACTATGGGACTGACCGCGCTGGATATCGTCGTGTTGTTGCTGGTTGGCGGCGGGGCGGTGATGGGGTTTATGCGCGGATTCGTCACCGAAGTCCTGTCTTTGGTGGTGTGGATCTTCATCGTCTTTGCGCTGAAGCTGCTGCACGCGCCCGTCACCCATATGCTGACCGGCTTTGTCGGGACGGTGGCGGGCTCGGCGGTGCTGGCTTTCGCGATCATCGCGGGCGGCACCTATTTTGGCGGGCGCGCCGTCGCGCGGGCGGTGGGGGAGCGGACGCGCACATCGGTGCTGGGGCCGGTTGACCGCGCATTGGGCTTTGGCTTTGGCGGGTTGAAGGGCCTGATCTTCGCGAGCCTGCTGTTCCTGTTGATCGTGCTCGTTACCGATACCGTGACGGGCGGGCCCAATCGGCGGCCCGACTGGATCGTCAAGTCGCGCACCTATCCCATCCTCAACGCGACGAGCGCGAGCATCGCCGATATTGTCGAGCGCCGCCGCCGGGGCGATGCGGTGTTTGGCCATGCCGACAATGCGGAGGCGGGGGCGAATAGCTCGGTCGATCGTTAAATTCTTTGCTCGCAGCGATTTCGTTCGTGTCGAGCGAAGTCGAGAGACGCTCCGATCAGCTCTGCGAGGCACCCCGTCCCTCGACTGCGCTCGGGACGAACGGGGCAGTTGAGGGGAAACGGGGCAGTCGAGAGAATACGGGGCAGTCGTGGGAATGGGCCCTGGCCCAACGGGCGCCGTCGAGGGACGGGGGCGCGGCCGCATGGGGGGGCGGCGAAGCGGGATGCCGCCGCATGGGTTATCGCGTCGGCAGGAATGTGGATATTACCCCCTATCAGCCCCCTCGCGCTGGCGCGGCATAGCCCCTACATGGACGCGGGATGAACGCGCCACTCTACAACACTGAAATCCTGCGCCTTGCCGCGAGCACGCCGACGCGGCGATTGCCAGCGCCGATGGCGACGGTTGAGCGTCGCTCGCCGATCTGCGGCAGCCGCGTAACGGTGGATATCGCGTTGGGCAGCGACGGCCGGATCGCCGATATCGGCATGCTGGTGCGTGCCTGTGCGCTGGGCCAGGCGTCGAGCACGTTGTTCGCCAGCCACGCCATTGGCCACAGCCCCGAAGAGCTTGCCGCCGCCCGCGACGCGCTGACCGCCTGGCTGGCGGGCGAGGGGTCGCAACCCGATTGGCCGGGGATTGCCATTTTCGCGCCGGCGTTGCCGCACAGCGCGCGCCACCCGTCGATCCGGCTGGCATTCGAGGCAGGCGCCGACGCCGCCGCCACGGCGCAAAGCCACGCCCAGGCCGCCGCATGAGCGGATCGACGTGGCGCGATGCCGTGCTACTGCTCGGTTTTGCGCTGGCGTTCGTGCTCCTGTTCCGCAAGCTGGGGCTGGGCGCGACGCTGGGCTATCTCGTCGCGGGGATCGTCGTCGGCCCGCAAGTGATGGGCCTGGTCGGCGATGCCGAACAGAAAATGGGCATTGCCGAGCTTGGCATCACCCTGTTGCTGTTCCTCGTCGGGCTGGAGCTCAGCCCATCACGCCTATGGGCGATGCGGCGCGACATTTTGGGCGTCGGCACGCTGCAAGTGGTGACGTGCGGGCTGGTGCTTGCGGCGTTGATGCTGCCGGTGGGGTTCAGCTGGGCTGCCGCACTGGCGCTCGCCATGCCGCTGGCGTTGTCGTCGACCGCGCAGGTGCTGCCGATGCTGCAATCGGCGGGGCGCCTGCGCACCCCGTTCGGCGAGCGCGCCTTCGCGATCCTGCTGTTCCAGGATCTGTCGATCGTGCCGATGATCACGATTGTCGCGGCGCTTTCCCGCGCTCCTGCCCCGGCTGATGCGCCGCCGGGCTGGCTGCTTGGCATTTACACCATCCTTGCCGTGGCGGGGCTCTTCCTCGCCGGGCGCTTCCTCGTGCGGCCGCTGTTCCGGCTGATCGGCAATCTCGGCGAGCGCGAGATGTTCGTGTTTGCCGGGCTGTTCACCGTGATTGCCTCGGCGGCAATCATGCACAGCCTGGGACTGTCGACCGCGCTCGGCGCCTTCGTGGCGGGCGTGACGCTGGCCGACAGCCCCTATCGCCATGAGCTGGAGGCGGATGTCGATCCTTTCCGCTCGATCCTGCTCGGGCTGTTCTTCCTTGCGGTCGGCATGAAGCTCGATCTGGGCGCGGTGGCGGCGAGGCCGCTATTTGTGCTCGGCATGGCGGTGATGCTGATCGTCGCCAAGACGGTGGTGATCGGCGGCACCGGCTTGCTGCTCAAGATGCGGTGGCGCGGCGCGCTCGCGCTGGGCCTGCTGCTCAGCCAGGGTGGTGAGTTCGGCTTCGTCATCTTCACCCAGGCCGAACAGGCGCTGCTCATCGACCCCAAGGCGGCAAGCCTGTTTGGCGCGGTCGTCACCCTTTCAATGGCGACGACGCCGTTCCTGATGCGCTTTACCCGCCGCTTCCGTGCCGAGCCTGAGCCAAGCGCGGCGGGGCTGGAAACGCCCAATGCCGATGGCGCCAGCGCGATCGTGGTCGGCTATGGCCGTTTTGGCCAGACAGTTGCGCAGATGCTGCTGGGCCAGGGCATGTCGGTGACGCTGATCGACCGCGATGTCGAGATGATCCAGGTCGCGGGCAGCTTCGGCGCCAAGGTCTATTATGGTGACGGCACGCGGATCGATCTGCTGCGCCAGGCGGGCGCGGCCGAAGCGCAATTGCTGTTGTTCTGCATCGACGGCGACCAGCTTAACACCGAAAACCTGACGGCGATTCACGGCCTATTCCCGCAAGCGACCATTTATGCCCGCGCGTTTGACCGGCGCAGCATCGTCAATATGCGCGGCGCCCCGATCGAAGGCGCGGTGCGCGAAGTGTTTGAAAGCGCCATTGTGATGGCCCGCCGCGCGATGGCTGCGGTCGGCGTCGACGAAACCGAAATCGCCAAGACCGAAGCGAGCTATCGCAAACGCGACCTCGAACGGCTGCACCTGCAAAAGGACGCGGGCGATATTTATGCGGGGCGCGACTTGCTCGAACAGCTTTATGCGGGGCAGGCGCAGGATATCGAGCAGGAGGCGGGATGAATTTGCTGGTCGTACTCGCGGCGCTGTCGGGAGCCATGGCTGTGGGCGCGGGCGCGTTCGGCGCGCATGGCGCGAGCGGAGCGGCGGCGGAGTGGCTCAAGACGGGGGGGCATTACCAGTTGATCCATGCCGTCGCGGCACTGGTTGCGGTGCAGATGCGGGTGATGGGCGCCGGGTGGTGCTTCGTGCTGGGCGGCGCGATTTTCGCGGGCACGCTCTACCTGATGGCACTCGGTCTGCCGCGCTGGCTGGGGGCGGTTACGCCGATTGGTGGGGCGCTGCTGATCGCGGGCTGGCTGTGGCTGGCGTGGCGGGCGGCAAAGGGGATTTAAGATTGATCCTCCCCCGCCAGGGGGAGGTGTCGCCGAAGGTGACGGAGGGGGAGGAC
>JBOFDB010000462.1:0-1244 GCA_051646545.1 Sphingomonas sp. | reverse complement strand
GGGACGGCGTCGCCGGGGCAGGGGCTGCGGGCACAGCCGGAGCAGGCGTGGCCGGGCGCGGCGCAGGGGTGGCAGGCCGCGGCGCAGGGGTGGCCGGGCGTGGCGCAGCAGGTGGGCGTGGCGCCGGCGTTGGGCGCGGGCTCGGCGCTGTCGGTCGCGGTGCAGGGGTCGGCCGCGGGCTTGGCGCCGGTGCCTGCGGGCGGGGCTGCTCAAATCCAGGCGGCAGGATCGATTCCTGACCGGCCCCTGGCACGGCGATGGGCAGGGTCAGCACCATCGCCGTCCCGCCGACCAGCATCGCCCAGCCGCGACGCCGTGCGTTGTGCAGTTCCTGCTTGCGTCTTTGGCTGTTATCCCTCTGCGCCACGCGCGACCCTTATGCTCTGCCGGTGCGCCGCACCTCTCAGTTTTCCTTTAGAGGCTCCGCGCGCGCCAGTGCAATGGGTTGCGCTTATTCACCGATATTTGCCTCACACGCCGCGCCTCGCTAGCGACGCAGGCAATGACCTATGCTTCCGCGTCTCCCCGTCCCGTGCGCGCCGCGCGCTCCATCGTGCTGGTTGGCATGATGGGTGCGGGCAAATCCACGGTTGGCCGGCGGCTGGCGGCGCGGCTGAAACGCCCGTTCGCCGATGCCGATGACGCCATAGAGGCGGCGGCAGGCATGACCATCGCCGAAATCTTCGAACGCTATGGAGAGGCCCATTTTCGCGATGGCGAACGCCGGGTGATCGCACGCTTGCTGTCCGGCCCGCCGCTGGTGCTGGCGACGGGCGGCGGGGCGTTCGCGCAGGATGATACGCGCGCGGAAATCCTCGCTCACGCCATAGCCATTTGGATTGATGTGCCGGTACCGGTGCTGGTTGACCGCGTCTCGCGCCGCGATCACCGCCCGCTGCTGCACGGCAAGGATGCGCGCGTGGTCATAGAGGATTTGTTGGCGAAACGCGGCGCGGCCTATGCGCAGGCGCAATTGCACATTGTCTCTGACCGGGGACCGCACGAACGCACGGTCGATGCCATCATTGCCGCCTTGCGCGAATCAGGAGAGATTGGATGAGCCGCATCGCGGTCGAACTGGGTGCGCGCCGCTATGAGGTGCTCATCGACAATGGCGCGCTCGATGCGGCCGGAACGGTGCTGGCCCCCTATATGCGGCGGGGCCGGGCGGTGGTGGTCACCGACACCAACGTCGCCGCCGCCCAGTTGCCGCGCCTTGCGGCGGCGCTGGCGGCTGCCGGAAT
>JBOFDB010000472.1:0-7280 GCA_051646545.1 Sphingomonas sp. | reverse complement strand
CCTCTCCCCTGAAGGGGAGAGGGCTTTGAGTCCTCACCCTCGCCGATCAGCGTGGCGATGACGGTGCCGACCTTCACATTGTCGGTGCCTTCGGGCACCAGAATCCGCGCGACGACGCCTTCATCGACCGCTTCGAATTCCATCGTCGCCTTGTCGGTCTCAATCTCGGCCATGATGTCGCCGGATTTGATCGCGTCGCCTTCCTTGACCAGCCACTTGGCAAGCGTGCCCTCTTCCATCGTGGGCGACAGCGCCGGCATCTTGATCTCGATCGCCATCAGAGCACCTCAACTACAACGTTCGTCATTGCGAGGACGGGGAAAGAGCCTGTCATCGCCATCTCAATAGGTCTCCACCAGCACGTCGGTATAAAGCTCTTCCGGCGCGGGCTCGGGCGTGCTTTCGGCGAAATCGGCGGCTTCGTTGACCTGGCGGCGGATATCCTGCTCGATCGCTTTCAGCGCCTCTTCCTTGACGCCCATGTCTTCGAGCAGCTTTTTCGCGTGGTCGATGGGGTCTGATTTCTCGCGCACCGCCTGCACCTCGTCACGGCTGCGATATTTGGCAGGGTCCGACATCGAATGGCCGCGATAGCGATAGGTCTTCATTTCAAGGATGATCGGCCCCTTGCCGCTGCGCGTCCATTCAAGCGCTTCCTCAGCCGCGCCACGGCAGGCCAGCACGTCCATACCGTCAACCTGAATGCCGGGGATGCGGAAGCTTTCACCGCGCCGATACAGCTGGTCTTCGGCCGAGGCGCGATTGACGCTGGTCCCCATGGCGTATTGATTGTTTTCAATCACATAAATGACCGGCAGCTTCCACAGCTCGGCCATGTTGAAGCTTTCATACACCTGGCCCTGATTGGCCGCGCCGTCACCGAAATAGGCCAGGCACACGCCGCCATCGCCCGAATATTTGTGGGCAAAGCCCAGGCCCGTGCCGAGCGACACCTGCGCGCCGACGATGCCGTGGCCGCCATAGAATTTATGCTCGACGCTGAACATGTGCATCGAGCCGCCCTTGCCCTTTGAAATGCCCGCCTGGCGCCCGGTCAGCTCGGCCATCACATCCTTGGGCGGGATGCCGCACAACAGCATATGGCCATGGTCGCGATAGCCGGTAATGACGCTGTCCTTGTCGCTCAGCGCCGATTGCAGCCCGACCGCAACCGCTTCCTGGCCGATATAGAGGTGGCAGAAACCGCCAATCAGCCCGAGACCGTAAAGCTGCCCCGCTTTCTCCTCAAACCGGCGGATGAGCAGCATCTGCTCATAGAATTTCAGCAACTCTTCCTGGCTCGCCTGGTAAAGCTGCGGCTCGGCCGGGCGTTCGCGGTTGGTAGGCACCGGCGCGGCAGCGGCGGGCTGTTTGGGCTTGGCGGGGGCTTTGGCCACGGGGCGGAGAACCTCGTTATCCTGGGGACGCAATATGCGCGGCTATAGGCGCAGTCGCCGCGCCAGCGCAATCCGTTGGACCGCGGCTTGGTAGCTCATACGAATGCGTAAGTTAGGCTGGCGACGCGCAATTCCGGGCGCCGCTCGTGTCGAGCGGGGCGAGCCACGCGCGGTTGCATGCTGCGGGAGCGCCCGTCCCTCGACTTCGATCACGACGAGCCGTGAAAGCGCCGACTCTTCAGTGCTTGATCGGGACGATCATCTCGTCGGGGTGAACGACGCCGAGCTGCTTGCGGGCAAGCTCATCAACCATGTCGGGATCGGCATGGTGCGGATCGAGCAAGCGGACGCGATTTTGCAGCACCGCCTCGCGCTGCTTCAGTTGCGCAAGCTCAGCCTGTTTATGCGCCAATTCGCGCTTGTAATCGCCATAGGCCATGATGCCATTGGTGCCGACAATGGCATAGGCACCGAAAAAGCCGATCACGCTCAACCCCAGCGCCGGCGGTCCGGCGCGGCGCAAGATAGTGCGGATCATCGACTTGCCAGCCATGATTCCTTCTTGAATCAACGCGACTCGCGGATCAAGCGCTATTTTTTGCGCAGGATCGATCGCCCGGCGTAACGGGCGACGCTGCCCAGCTCCTCTTCGATGCGGATCAGCTGATTATATTTGGCCAGCCGGTCCGATCGGGCGAGGCTGCCGGTCTTGATCTGACCGCAATTGGTCGCCACCGCCAGGTCGGCGATCGTCGCGTCTTCGGTCTCGCCCGACCGGTGCGACATGACGGCGGTGTAGCCGTGGCGATGCGCCATTGAAACGGCGGCCAGCGTTTCGGTGAGCGTGCCGATCTGATTGACCTTGACGAGCAGCGAGTTGGCAAGGCCGCGCTCAATCCCGTCGCCCAACCGGCGCGGATTGGTGACGAACAGATCGTCGCCGACAAGCTGGACTTTGCCGCCGACCGCGTCGGTCAACGCTTTCCAGCCGGCAAAGTCATCCTCGGCCATGCCATCCTCGATCGAGAAAATGGGATAGCGCGCGGCGAGATCGGCGAGATAGGCCGCCATCTCGTCGGGGCTCAGCACCTTGCCCTCGCCCTCGATATGATAAGCGCCGTCGCAGAAGAATTCGGTCGCGGCGCAATCAAGCGCGAGCACCACGTCCTCACCGGGCGCATAGCCCGCTCGCTCGATCGCCCGCATGATGAAGTCGAGCGCATCGGTGGTGCTGGCAAGGTTGGGCGCAAAGCCACCTTCATCCCCGACCGCCGTCGCCAGCCCTTGATCATGCAGCGCTTTCTTGAGCGTGTGGAAAATCTCCGAGCCGCAGCGGACCGCATCGAACAGGGTTGCCGCGCCCACCGGCACGATCATGAATTCCTGAAAATCAATGGGATTGTCGGCATGCTGGCCGCCATTGATGATGTTCATCATCGGCACCGGCAGCACATGCGCGGCAACCCCGCCGACATAGCGATAAAGCGGCAGTCCCCGCGCATCCGCCGCCGCCTTCGCGACCGCCAGGCTGACACCCAAAATCGCATTGGCACCCAGCCGCCCCTTATTGGGGGTGCCGTCAATATCGATCATCGCCTGGTCGATATCGGCCTGATCCTCGGCATCCATGCCGAGCACCGTCGCCGAAATCTCACCATTCACCGCATCGACCGCGCCTTGTACGCCCTTGCCGAGCCAGCGCGCGGCATCGCCATCGCGCCGCTCTACCGCTTCATGGGCGCCCGTCGACGCCCCTGACGGCACCGCCGCGCGGCCAAAACTGCCATCTTCCAACAGCACATCGACCTCCACCGTGGGGTTGCCCCGGCTGTCGATGATCTGACGGCCATGGATGTCGATGATTGCGGTCATGAAATGTTGCTCCTAGATTTGGATGCGGTGCTGATGCTCGGTCGTGGCGCCCCTTATCCGCTCCGGTCCGTTGGAGCAATTCAGGGTAATGGGGGGAACCCGCCCGCGACGGCAGCCGTTGATGCGCGACTGGACGAAAAGAGGATCATCATGGCCGACGAGAATGACATCCTTGGCGCAGGCAGCTCGTCTGGCGCGAGCGGCACCACCGAAAATCTGAAGAACACCGCCAGCCGACTGGGCAAGCAAGCCGCAGAAAGCGCGCGCGGCTATGCCGAGGAAGGCAAGACCCGGGCGAACGGCGCGCTGGACGAGGTATCGCGCATGATGGGCGATGCCGCCAGCACGGTCGACGAAAAGCTCGGCCCGGAATATGGCAAATACGCCCGCACCGCGGCCGACACCATTTCGGGCTGGTCCGAGCATCTGCGGAGCAAAGAGCTCGATGACTTTGTTACCGATGCCCGTGAGCTCGTCCGCAAAAGTCCGGCGGTCGCGATCGGCGTCGCGGCGGCATTGGGCTTCGTCGTGGCGCGCCTTATCCGATCGGGCGGGAACGACCGGGCCTGATCGGCAAGCCGCAACTGGGGGGCGCGTGTGCAGGACGAGTATCAGCCGGACCAGCGGCCCCCGATCGACACCGAAAGGCCGATCGGCAGCGATGGCGCCCCCGTCGCTGAGGACAGCTTCGTCACGCTGTTCACCCGGCTGGTCGACGATGCGGAGGACTTCGTCCGCGCCGAGGTGCAGCTCTATCGTGCCGAGGCCTTTGCGCGCCTACGCGAAGGGCGCACCGCGATCATCCTGCTGGCGGTCGCCTTTTTCCTGGCCCAATCGGCAGTCGTCGCCTTGCTGGTGGGATTGCTCGCCACGCTGAGGCGGCCCTTGGGGCCGGCAGGGGCGACTGCCGTGGTCGTCGCCGGCGCGCTGGCCATTGCCGGCGCGCTCGTCTGGGGCGGAATCGGGCTGCTCAAGAAAGCGACCAAGGTGAAGGATCGTCGCGATGGCCGCTGACGAAGATATTGATGCTGCCACCGCCAAATCACGCGCTGCTCGCCAGCGGTTGACCGCGACTTTGGTCGACATCCAGCAACGCCTGCGCCCCGGCGTGCTCCTGCGCGAAGCGGTGGAGGAGATGCGCGACACTGGCGTTGACCTCATCAAGTCGGGCCTGGTGAAAGTCCGCGACAATCCCGGCTCCGTCATCGGCATTGGCGCGATGGTCGCCGCCTATATCTCGCGCGGCTGGCTGATGGCGCAGGTGCGTAGCGACGGCGCGGCCGACACTGCCGCATCTGCCGCCGAGGCGAGTTCACGCGCCGACACCGAGCTTTCCGCCCCATCCAAGCCAAAGGCCAAAGCCAAGGCCGCCAAGCCTGCCAAAAGGAAATCCGAATGACCGAGGAAACGCGTTCAGAACTCCCCGCCGGGGCGTTGCCCGCCGCAACCAGCGGCAATGCCGTCACCCGCGCGGCCCGCTCCACCCTTGATTCGGCGCGCTCCACGGCGCTCGACGTCGCCGAGAAAACGGCGCAGGCGATCGACGGCAATCCGGTGGCCGTCATCGTCGGCGGTCTGACCGTTGGCCTGATCGCAGGCGCGCTGCTCCCCCGCAGCAAGACCGAGGAAAATGCGCTGCGCCCGCTGGGCAGCAAGCTTCGGGAAGGCGCCGAGATGGCGGTGAAGGCCGCGCGCGACGCCGGCATCGCCGAATTGGCCGCAGCGGGCATCAGCCGCGACGCGTTTCGCGATCAGCTCAATCGGCTGATCGACTCCTTGGGCCAGGCCGCAAGCCGGGCGGGAGAAGCCGCCAAATCCGCCACGACCAAGGCGGCGGCCGACGCCAAGCCAGCGGTCGACCAGGCCATCGACACCGCCAAGGACAGCGTCAGCGATCTTACCGCGAAATAAGCGCTTTGCGGCGGGTTCCAGCGCGCTAAAGGAGGGGCGAACACCCTCTCGCGCCAGGAGCCCAACCGGTGAGCAAGCTGCATCTCGTTTTCGGCGGCCGCGTCAGCGACCCGCAGACGCTGGATTTTGACGATCTCAGCACGATCGAAGTCGTCGGCATCTTCCCGGATTACAGGACCGCCGAAAAAGCCTGGCGCGCCGCGGCCCAGCGCACGGTGGACGATGCCGAGATGAAATATGTCGTCGTGCACCTGCACCGGCTGCTCGAGCCGGACGTGATCGGCGACGTCAGCTGATCAGGCGTTGCGATACCGCCAGGCGAGCAGCGGCCGCGCCAGCGCGATGCCGGCAGCCAGTCCGCCCAATGGATTGATGATCGAAACCGAAAATTCGAGCCCGCCTGACACCATCATAAAGCTCAGTTGCACAAGCACCCACACCAGGGCGAGCGCGCCGATCTGCTGCACCCGCGAATAATGCCGCGCCACCGGAACGGCCTCTGGCACGCCATAAAGCATGAAATAGGCGCCGATCACCGCGAAGACGGCAGCGTCGGCGCCCAATGTCGGGATATAAGACCAGGGGGACAGCAGCGTTCGCGCAATCGCGCCCAGATAGGCACCTGCCACGACCAGCACGATCAGGCCGCCTGCCCCCAGCGACCGCTCGACATATCGCCCCGCAATCAACAGAAAGATCAGGTTGAACAGCGTGTTGACGATGTTGCTGACCAGCAACTGAGCGAACAGCGGGGAAACCCACATCACCGGGTCGCGCCAATCGCCTTCCAGAAAAGACGCGGGGGCAAAAAGAAACGGGATCCCCACCCTGGCAAGCGAAAGCGCAAATGTCGTGATCGCCGCGAAAAGCGCAAAAGCGACCAGCGCGTCGGTCGTACGCCCCCGAGGGAGAGTGATCCCGCTCAGATGAATTCCACCTTCGAAACGAGGTAGTAACGGTCGCCTGCGGGCACCGACACCTCGACCTCGTCATCGACCTTCCGCCCGATCAGCGCGCGGCCAATGGGCGAATTGTACGAGATGCGGCCGAAATTGGCGTCAGCCTCAGCCTGGCCGACAATCTGGTAGCGCACCGGCTTGTCGTCCTCGTCGAGCAACGTCACGGTCGCGCCGAACACCACCTTGTCGCCCGACAGGCTCGTCGGGTCGATGATCTGGGCGCGGCTCAATTTGTCTTCCAGATCGGCGATCGACGCCTCAATCTGGCCCTGGCGTTCCTTGGCGGCGTGATATTCGGCGTTTTCGGACAAGTCGCCATGGGCGCGCGCTTCCTCGATCGCGTCGACGATCAGGGGGCGCTCTTCCTTCAGCCGACGCAGTTCCGCCGCCAGCTTGTCATAGCCCTCCTTGAGCATCGGCATTTTTTCGACCGTGGCCATCACGCTAGTCCCTTTATCCCTTGCAAAGCCCCGTTTCCGCCCGCCCCGCAGCAGGGCTGGCGCACGCACTTGATGATGTCGGGGTTCAGCTGTGCGATTGACGATAATAGGATTGCAGCGGACGTACTTCAAGATCGCGCGACGCATGCGCGGTGATCGCGCGCGCCGCTTCCGCGCTCGCCGATGCGGTCGTGAAATACGGGATTTTCTGGCTCAGCGCATTGGCACGGATGGGCTGCGAATCCTTCAGCGATTGCCAGCCTTCCGTGGTGTTGAAAATAAGGGCGATGCCGCCATCCTTGATCCGATCGACAATATGGGGGCGTCCCTGCGCGACCTTGTTGACGCGCTCAACCGGCACGCCGTGATCGGCGAGATACTGCGCCGTGCCGCCCGTCGCGACGATGTGAAAGCCATTTTCCGCCAGCGCCTTTGCGGCAGGGAGGATGACGGGCTTGTCGCTGTCCTTCACGCTCACAAACACCGCGCCTTGCTCGGGCAGCACGGTGCCCGCGCCCAGTTCCGCCTTGGTGAATGCCCGGGTGAAATCGGGGTCGAGCCCCATGACTTCGCCCGTCGACTTCATCTCGGGCGACAGCACCGGGTCGATGCCGGGAAAGCGATTGAACGGGAATACCGCTTCCTTGACCGCGTAATAGCTTATGTTGCGGTTAATCTGCGGCAAGTCGGCGAGCTTCTCG
>JBOFDB010000379.1:0-1428 GCA_051646545.1 Sphingomonas sp. | reverse complement strand
TCACCACCACCAGCCATCTGGCGATCACCGGCGTGCTGGCGATCATCAGCTTCACGATGGTGCTGGTCATCGGTTTCTGGCGGCATGGCTTTCATTTCTTCAGCCTGTTTGTGCCGCACGGCACGCCGCTGCCGATGATCCCGTTCATCTTTCTGGTCGAGCTTATGTCGTTCCTCGTCCGCCCGTTCAGCCTGGGTATCCGGCTGTTCGTGGCCATGACGGCCGGGCATATCCTTCTGAAGGTGCTCGCAGGGTTCGTGATCAATTCGACCAATGCTGGCGTCGGCTATGGCTTGCTGGTGGGTATCCCCAGCTTTGCCCTGATGACCGGGATCAGCGCGCTTGAAGTGCTGGTAGCCGGCATTCAGGCCTATGTTTTTGCATTGCTGACGTCGCTCTATCTGAACGACGCCGTCAATCTTCACTGAATTCCAACCCAATCAATCATTCGTTCAAGGAGTTACGAAAATGGAAGCAGAAGCAGCAAAGCTGATCGGTGCAGGTCTGGCCGCCATCGGTTGCGGTATGGCCGCAATCGGCGTGGGCAACGTGTTCGGCAGCTTCCTCGAAAGCGCGCTGCGCAACCCGGCAGCTGCCGACGGCCAGCAGGGTCGCCTGTTCATCGGCTTCGCCGCTGCCGAATTGCTCGGCCTGCTGGCGTTCGTCGTTGCGACCATCTTGCTGTTCGTGGTCTGATTTTGCCGGACTGGACGGCGGCGCGATCGCTTCGCGTCGCCATCCGGCCCTTTGTTCTGAACCTCTGACAGGCTTCGTCCCATGCCTCAAATCGGCCAATTGACCGAAGACAGCTGGTATCTGATTTCCCAGATATTTTGGCTTCTCCTCGTATTCGGCGCCATCTATCTGGTCATTGGCCGGTCGATGCTGCCCAAGATCGAGGCGACGGTCGATGCGCGCGATCGGCGGATTGCGGACGATCTGGCAGCGGCAAAAGCGGCCCGTGATGCCGCCGATGCAGCGGAAGACGATTATCGGCAACGGTCAAACGCGGCCCGCGCCGACGCGCAGGCGTTGATCGCTACGGCGAAGACGGATGCGTCGGCGAAGGCCGCCACCCGGCTGGCCAAGGCGAACGCGAAGATCGAGACGCAGCTGACGGCGGCAGAGGCTGAAATCGGCGCTGCCCGGACGTCGGCCATGGCCGAGATCGAGGCAGTGGCCGCTGATGCTGCTACCGCTCTTGTCGCTCGTGTCTCGGGCGTCAGCGTCAGCGCCGCCGAGGCCACCCGCGCAGCAAAGGCAGCTTTGACCCAGGGCTGACATCACCCTGTTCTTTGCTGAAGCCGCGCATGGCGCCGCTGAAGCGCATGTGGAACCGACCGCACTCGGCCTGAATGCGACCGTCTGGGTTTCGCTGGCCATGTTGCTGTTTCTTGGCATCCTCGCCTGGAAGAAGGTCCCGGCGCT
>JBOFDB010000186.1:0-2252 GCA_051646545.1 Sphingomonas sp. | reverse complement strand
CTCGGGAAAAGCTCGTCAAGAAATGGCGGCGGGAGTGGAAGTTCGCGCTGATCGAGGCCGCCAATCCCGATTGGGAGGATCTGTGGGAGCGGTGGTTCGGCGCGGCACCGGCAGCAGATTAGCCTAGCCCCGTGTCAAGCACGGGGCGACGAAGGGGAAAATGGCGGACTTTACAGGCGAAGCCCAACGGGCCGCTTTAATGAGTCTGCGGCCTAACGCATTCCCCGCCGACTAGCGCTTGCGCTGGGGCCGCTAAAGCCTCTATCCCCAAACCCGATATTCGAAACTCGGGGATGCGCGCGATGCAGCGTTTTAATGGCACCAGCAATTATGTCGCGACTGATGACCTGAAAGTCGCGGTCAACGCCGCGGTCACCTTGCGCCGCCCGCTGCTGGTAAAGGGGGAGCCAGGCACCGGCAAAACCGTGCTGGCGCACGAAATCGCGCACGCAACCGGCGCGCCGCTGATTGAATGGAACATCAAATCGACCACCAAGGCGCAGCAGGGTCTGTATGAATATGACGCCGTCGCCCGCCTGCGCGATGGCCAGCTAGGCGATCAGCGCGTCCATGACATCAGCAATTACATCCGCAAGGGCAAGCTGTGGGAAGCCTTTACCAGCCCCCAATTGCCCGTGCTGCTGATCGACGAGATCGACAAGGCCGATATCGAGTTTCCCAACGACCTGCTCCAGGAACTCGATCGCATGGAATTCCATGTTTACGAAACGCGGGAGACGGTGAAGGCCGCCGAACGGCCGATCGTGGTCATCACCAGCAATAATGAAAAGGAACTGCCCGACGCGTTCCTGCGCCGCTGCTTCTTCCATTACATCAAATTCCCCGATCGCGACACGATGCAGGCGATCATCGACGTCCATTTCCCGGGCATCCAGAAAATGCTGGTCAGCAAGGCGATGGACATTTTTTACGATGTCCGCGACGTGCCCGGGCTGAAGAAAAAGCCATCGACCAGCGAGCTGCTCGACTGGCTGAAGCTGTTGCTCAATGAGGATATGCCGCTTGAGGTGCTGCAGAATCGTGACCCCACCAAGGCGATTCCGCCGCTACACGGCGCCTTGCTCAAAAACGAACAGGATGTGATGCTGTTCGAACGTTTGGCGTTCATGGCGAAACGGCAGAACGCGCCGCGCGGATAATAAGCGGAGGCATTGATGATCGCGGTGGTGGCGGGGGCGCTGATCCTGATGCTGTGGCTGCGGCCCGACTGGGTCGCCAGTCGGCAGCTTCATCGCCTGACCGTCCTACCACTGGCGCGCATCGCCAACGGGATTACGCGTCAACACCTGCTCTTTGCGCTGCTGATGGTGGCGGTGCTGCTGCTCGCGGGCGAAGTCATCGCGGCGCTGGGGCCGCTCGACATGAGCCTGGTGCTGCTGTGGGACGTGGCAGGCTTGGCCGATGCGCTGATCACCGCTGTGTCGGTGGCGGTCGTGGCAAGGAGCGCGGCACGGTTCTGGCGGCTGGTTCCCATGGCGCGTCGGCGATCCCCTGCGCCTCGCCCGCCAAGGCAGCGCCGTGCGCGGTTGACCCTCAACCGCGCGGACAATGACGACGACCGACCGGCAGTTCTCCGGGCCGCCTGAGGTGGAGACCTTGCCCCCGGCGACACGTTTTGCGTGGGTTCGGGCAAGGTTGGAGGCGGCGCAGCCCATGCATGGCGCGCCCGCCATTCTCTACGAATTCGCGCTGTTCGTGTTCAAGCAGGGCTGGGCCTGCCTGTTCGGCGCGCTGATGTTGGGCTTGCTGCTCGCGACGCATTTTCTTTACCCGGCGACAGCGCCAATCGCGCGCTATGACTTCCTGACGCTCGCGGCGATTGCCATCCAGGTCGCCATGCTGGTCTTGCGGCTGGAAAGCCGGGAGGAAGCGATCGTCATCCTTGCCTTTCACGTGACCGGCACGGCGATGGAGCTGTTCAAGACGGCATACGGATCATGGGCGTATCCCGAAGCGGGCGTGCTGCGGATTGGCGCGGTGCCGCTGTTCAGCGGATTCATGTATGCCGCTGTCGGCAGCTATATCGCGCGCGTCTGGCGGATTTTCGATTTCCGGTTCAGCCATTACCCGCCGCGCGCGGCAACGCTCGCATTGGCGGTGGCGATATACGTCAATTTTTTCGCGCACCACTGGTTGCCCGATGCGCGGCTGCTGCTGTTCGCGCTGACCGGGCTGATATTCTGGCGGACGCGCGTGTATTTTACCAGCTGGCGCCAGCCGCGCTGGATGCC
>JBOFDB010000214.1:0-4076 GCA_051646545.1 Sphingomonas sp. | reverse complement strand
AGCAAGGCATAGCTGGCGCTATCGAGCACCGGGCCGCCGGCTTTACCTGTGGCCGCCGCCCAGGCGGCAAATTGCGCGGGCGGCACGGCATGGACGATGAAATGCATGTCGGGAAAGCCATCGCCCGAAATCATCGTCGATTCGCCGAGATAATAGCCGGGGCGGTCAGCCTGCAGGTTCAGGTCATCGACCATGCCGTTCATGGTGTAGATCATGCTGCCCAGCCGGGGCACAAAAAAGCTGTTCATGACGCTGGCTGAGGTCAGCCGGAAATGGATCGGTACCCCCGCTGGCACCACCAGGGTGTTGACCGAGGCAATGCCCTGTTTGGGATAGAAAAACAGCCATTTCCAATCGAGCGAGACAACATCGACCTCAAGCGGCGGCACCTTGCTGTCGATCGGCTGCGCGGGGTCTAGCCGGTGGCTGCTGATCCAGCCAATGCCGCCCACGACAATCACCACTAATGCGGGGATTGACCACACCACCAGCTCGATCGCGCCCGAATGCGCCCAATGCGGCCAATAAAAAGCGCGCGTGTTGCCCTTTCTGAACCACCAGGCAAAACCAATTGTCGCGATAATCACCGGCACGACGATCGCCAGCATGATGGCGAGCGAGTCGAGCAGGATGGTGCGTTCCGCAAGCCCAACCGGTCCGGCCGGATCGAGAACGCTCGGCGTGGTCATGCCCCGGGCAGATCGGGGACGCGGCTGCCAGGGGGAGGGGTGCAAGCCATGCCGTGCCTATAGCGCAGAAGCGGCGCTGGCTGCAGTAGCGATGATAGGAAAAGCCGTTGATTTGTCTGCATGGCGCATTGCGCGCGGTGCAGGCGCGGCTCACCCGATCGGCAGCGTCAGCCGTGCGTCGAGCCCGCCGCCGGGACGGTTGGCAAGGGTGATGTCCCCCCCCGCTTCGCGCGCAATGGCGCGGGCGAGCGCCAGCCCCAGGCCGATGCCCCCGGTGTCGCGGTTGCGCGAACTTTCCAGCCGCGTGAAGGGATCGAACACCGCGTCGAGCCGGTCGGCGGGAATGCCGGGGCCATTATCGGCGACCACCACAATGGCGGCGTGCGCCGACCGTTCCACCCTGACTTCGGCTTGCCCGCCATATTTGACGGCATTTTCGATCAGGTTGCGCACCGCGCGCCGCATCAGCGACGGTCGCAGTTTCAGCGTCAATCGTTCGGTGGGAAGGAACGACACGGGCTGGCCCAGATCGACGAAATCCTCGGCGACGGCGTCGACCAGCGCGGCGAGGTCGACATCGGTTTCGGCTTCGCTGGGACGGCCCAGCCGCGCGAGCGAGAGAATGTCGTCCAGCGTGCGGTTCATTTCCTCAATGGTGTCGGCCATGCGCGCCCGATCCGCCTCGTCCTCGACCGATTCGATCCGGACGCGCAGGGCAGCGAGCGGGGTGCGCAGATCATGGCCGATCGCCCCCAGCATACGGTCCTTTTCGTCGAGCATCGCGGTCACGCGCTGTTGCAGCGCATTGTGCGCGGCGATAACGGCGCGCACATCGGGCGGGCCGCTTTCGCGTACATCGGCGCTGTTGTGGCCAGGGCGAAAGCGCCGCGCCGCCTCCGCCAGCTCGCGCAGGGGACGCGAAATGCGCTGGGTCGCCCACAGCATGGGCAGCAACAGCACGACGTAAAGGATCAGCGTCTGCCCGGCGAGTTGCAAGAACAGCCAGCCGTCAGAGTGCGGCCAGGGCGCATGGACAACCAGCCACCCCCGGCCGGGTAATTCCATTGCCACGATCATCACTGCTCCCGCCCGTCGCAGGCGTTCGGCGCGGGGACGGCCGAAGCGTTCCAGGCCGGGATCATCCGGCCGAACGGGGCGGATCTCGGTCTCGATGCGCAGATCGCCCATCCCGGCATCGCGCAGGCCCGCGCGGATCGCGTTTTCGATCGGCGGACTGTGGGGCGCCTTGGGGAAAACCGGGCTTTCCGGCACCAATTCGATTCGCCCAGGCCGATTATCCTCGAGCGGCTGGCCGCGATTGAGCCGCTCGGCCGCGTCGACATAGCGTGTCACCGCCGGGCCGACGACGGTCTGTTGCATCAGCTGGGCATGACCCTGATACAGTAAGGCGAAGTTCACCGCCTGCGCCACAAACAGGGCAAGCGCGATCAGCAGCGCGATCTGGCCGGACAGGCTGCGTGGCCAGGGCGAGCGCCAGCGCCAGCTCATAGCCGCGTCACATCGGCAGCAAGGGTGTAGCCGCCGCCCCACACCGTCTTGATGATCTCGGGCGCTTTGACATCGGCTTCGATCTTTCGGCGCAGGCGGCTGACCTGATTGTCGATCGCGCGGTCGAACGCCGCTGCTTCCCGGCCTTGGGTCAGGTCGAGCAGCTGGTCGCGAGTCAGCACCTGGCGCGGGCGCTGGACAAGCGCGAGCAGCAGATTGAATTCGCCCGTCGACAGCGCCACCGACACCCCGTCGCGATCGACCAGCGCGCGCTCGCCGGCTTTCAGCACCCAGCCGGCAAAAGCGAATGATCCGGCATCGGGGGCATGCTGGCGGGCGCCGCCAATGGCATAGCGGCGCAGCACCACCTTGACCCGCGCCGACAGCTCGCGCGGCGAAAAGGGTTTCACCACATAATCATCCGCGCCTATTTCCAGGCCGACCACCCGGTCGGTTTCCTCGCTTTTGGCGGTGAGCAGAATGACGGGAAGCTCGCTGGTCGCCCGGAGATGGCGGCACAGGCTGAGCCCGTCTTCACCCGGCATCATGATGTCGAGGATGATGAGGTCTATCGCATAGGCCGCCAGCCGGGTTCGCGCCGTCGCGGCATCGCTTGCCTGGCTGACGCGAAACCCCTGGCGCTGCAGATACTGCGCCAAAGGTTCGCGGATCGACCGCTCGTCATCCACCAGCAAAAGGTGCGGCGTTTCACCCATCGGCGCGGCGTCTAGCATGGTGGGTTGAGAAAGATGAAGGGGTTGCCGGACGGCGTGCGGGGGGAAGAACACCGTCCGGCGCGACGCGAGAGGTTACGCGTCGGATCAATTGCCCGGGTTGCCAGGGGGCGGGGGCGGCGGCGGGGGCATATCGCCATCGGGCCCACCGCGGCGTCCGCCGTGACGGCGCATCATGTCGCGCATCTTTTCGCGCGCTGCGGCCAATTCGGTCTGATCGATCACGCCGTCATGATTGGTGTCGAGCATGTCGAAATGGCGATCATTGGGCACGTTGAATTCCGCGCGCGAGATTTTGCCGTCCTTGTCGGTATCAAGCCGCTCGAGGAAGCCCGGGCCATGCGGGTTGCCGGGGGGCGGGGGCATGTCGGCACCATCGGGACCGCCCGGGCCGCCAGGGTGGCGCATGCCATGCGCTTCGCGCGCTGCGGCGATTTCGTCGGGCGTGATCTTGCCGTCATGATTGGCGTCCATCTCGTCAAAATGGCGCGCGGCGTTGGCAAGAAATTCGTCCCGAGTCACGGTGCCGTCGCCATTGGCATCGCCATGATGGGCGGACCAGCCCTTGCCAGGGGCGGCGGGGGCAGTGGCGGTGGTCTGGGCAGCAAGCGCGCTGCCACCGGCAATGGCGCCGGCCAGGCCAGCTGCAATGATAAGGCTACGCATGGTGAGTCTCCCTCCTCCAGCGGGCGGCAGAGGCGCCGTCCTGTCGCTCGATATGGCGCCACGCTGTCGCGGGATTGTGTCGCATCACCTGCGAAACTGTCGCAAACTGTCGCAGTTCAGGCAAAGATGGCGACGCTTTGCATCCCCGTCGCGACCAGCACGCCATCGGCGTTCCAGATCGCCATATCCTGGCTCGAACAGCCATGGCGCGCATAGTTGGATCGCGCGGACAACAGCCACCAGCCATCGGTGGTCGTCGGCGCGGGCGTCAACAGATTGACGATCCAGGTCAGCGAACTGAGCGGGGGAAACTGCCCCTCAAACAGGCGGATAACGGCGGGGGGCAAGCCATCGGCCACCGCCATCATGTGCACCATGGGATCAAGGCCGTCGCTTGCCCGCAACCGGGCCCAGCGCAGCAATTCGCCATCCGCCACGCCGTCGCGAATGTCGAGAAAGTTGAAATTGCCGATGAAGA
>JBOFDB010000521.1:0-4562 GCA_051646545.1 Sphingomonas sp. | reverse complement strand
CCGTTTTTTGTTGGCTGGTCATCTGGTAACAGTCTGATTTTTATATTTGAGATCCTCTTGCTTCGGCATCGTGCAAGGCAAAATACCATATGACCCGCCTCGCCACCACCTTCGCCGCCGCCCGCGCTGAGCACCACGCCGCGCTCGTCACCTTCGTGACGGCGGGCGATGGCCCCACCGCCGCCATCCTCGATGCGCTGGTCGACGCTGGTGCCGATGTCATCGAGCTGGGCATGCCATTCACCGATCCGATGGCGGATGGCCCCGCCATTCAGGCGGCGAATCTGCGCAGCCTCGGCGCGGGGACGACCACGGCCGATATCCTGAGCATCGCCGCGCAATTCCGCGCCAGACACCCCGCCGTCCCCCTCGTCCTGATGGGCTATGCCAACCCGATGCTGCGGCGCGGCGCCGAGTGGTTCGCGGACGCCGCCGCCAAGGCCGGGATCGACGGTGTCATCTGCGTCGATGTGCCGCCCGAGGAGGATGATCAGCTCGGCCCCGCGTTGCGCGATGCCGGCGTCGCCCCCATTCGCCTCGCCACGCCGACTACCGACGCCGCTCGCCTCCCCGCCGTGCTGAATGGCGCGAGCGGGTTCCTCTATTACGTCTCGGTCGCGGGCATCACCGGCAAGCAGCAGGCGGCGCAGGCGTCGATCGAGGAAGCCGTCGCGCGGCTGAAGGCCGCCACCGACTTGCCCGTCGCGGTCGGCTTTGGCGTCCGCACGCCCGATCAGGCCGAAGCGATAGCCCGCGTCGCCGATGGCGTGGTCGTCGGCTCCGCCATCGTCGATTTGATCGGCCTGCACGGCGCCGATGCGCCCGCCGCCATCACGCCCTATATCAAGTCATTGAAAGCGGCCGTTTCCGCCGCGCGCAAGGAACACGCATGAGCTGGCTCAGTAACGTCCGCAACGCTCTGTCCTTCGTCGTTCCCAAGAAGGAAACGCCCGACAATCTGTGGCATAAGTGCAAGGGCTGCGGGCAGATGATCTTCGTGAAAGAGCTGGAGGACAATCTCCATGTCTGCCCGCAATGCGGCCATCATGAGCGGATCGGCGCCGCCCTGCGTTTCGCCTATACCTTTGACGATGGCCGTTACACCGAGCTGCCCGCGCCCAAGGTTGCCGAAGACCCGCTGAGGTTCCGCGATTCCAAGCGCTATAGCGATCGCATCAAGGCAGCGCGGACCGACACCGGGCGCGGCGATGCGCTGATCAACGCGCGCGGGACAATCGGCGGCAAGCGCGCGGTCGTTGGCGTGCAGGATTTCGCTTTCATGGGCGGATCGATGGGGCTGGCGGTCGGCGAGGCCTTTGTCGCGGGCGTCGAAGCCGCGATTGCCGACAAATGCCCTTACATCGTCTTCACCGCTGCCGGTGGCGCGCGTATGCAGGAAGGTATCCTCTCGCTGATGCAGATGCCGCGCGCGACGGTGGCGATCCGCATGCTGCACGATGCGGGCTTGCCCTATATCGTCGTGCTGACCGACCCCACCACCGGCGGCGTCACCGCAAGCTATGCGATGCTGGGCGACATCCAGATCGCCGAGCCGAACGCCCTGATTGGCTTCGCCGGCCAGCGCGTGATCGAGCAGACAATCCGCGAAAAGCTGCCTGAAGGGTTCCAACGCGCCGAGTATCTGCTCGAGCATGGCATGATCGACATGGTCAAGCCACGCGCGGACCTGCCCGCCACGCTGGCGCAGCTGATCGATTTTTTGTGCACGAAAAAGGCGGCGTGAGTTCTCCCTCTCCCCTTCAGGGGAGAGGGTCGGGGAGAGGGGGAGCCACAGGCGACACCGCCTCGATCAGCCCCTCTCCCAAACCCTCTCCCCCGAAGGGGAGAGGGCTTTGCCATGCCCGATAACGCCCGCTCCTCCTCGCCTGCGGTGCAGGCGCAGCTTGATCGGCTCTGGGCGCTGGGGCCCGGCGCCGATGTGCTGGGGCTCGACCGGATCACGCGGCTGCTCGCGCGCATCGGCGATCCGCACCACTGCTTGCCGCCCGTCTTCCACGTCGCGGGCACCAACGGTAAGGGGTCGACCTGCGCCTTCCTGCGGGCGATGCTGGAGGCGGCGGGCCATCGCGTCCATGTCTATACCAGCCCGCATCTGGTCCGCTTCAACGAGCGGATGAGGCTGGCGGGGCGGCTGATCGAGGACGAAGCGCTCGCGCCCCTGCTGGCCGAAGTGCTCGACGCGGGCGGCGATATCGGCGCGAGTTTCTTTGAAGTCACGACGGCAGCCGCCTTTCTCGCCTTCAGCCGCACGCCCGCCGATGCCTGCGTGATCGAGGTGGGCTTGGGCGGCAGGCTCGATGCGACCAATGTCCTCCCCGCACCGGTGGTGACCGGCATTGCCCAATTGGGCATCGACCACGAAGCGTTCCTCCTCGCGCCCGAAGCGGGCACCCCCGCCGAGCCGATCGCGCGGATCGCGTTTGAGAAGGCGGGCATCGCCAAGCCCGACGTGCCGCTGGTGACGCAAAACTACGCGCCCAATGCCCGGCAATCCGTGCTGGCAGTGGCGGCGGCGCGCCAAGCCCGAGCAGTGATGCGCGGCGAGGCGTGGCAGGCAATGATCGACGGCGACCGGCTGGCGTATAGCGATGCGGCGGGAACGCTCGACCTGCCGTTGCCAATCATGCCGGGCGCGCATCAGGCCGACAATGCCGCGCTTGCCGTCGCCATGATCCGCCATCAACGCGCGATCGATGTGCCTGCCTCAGCGATTATCGCCGGGATTACCAACGCGCGCTGGCCCGCCCGGCTGCAACAGCTGGGACCAGGGCCGCTGGTCGATCGGCTCGGCGGGCGCGCCATCTGGGTCGATGGCGGACACAATGCCGATGGCGCGCAAGCGGTTGCCGCGGCGATGGCGCCGATGGCGCCGCTCGCGCTCATCTTCGCGCTGATGGCTAATCGGCGGATTGGCGACGTGCTAGGGCCAATCGCTCCATTGGTCGCCCGCGCGCAGTTTGTGCCGATCAAGGGCCACGCTGCGCATGATCCCCGCGACATCGCTATGGTTGCGCAAGGCCAGCTCGGTTTGCCGCCATCAGCCCCGGCCTTCTCGCTCGACCAAGCAATCGACCGGTTGGCAGCCGATCCCGACACCCCGGATAACGTCCTGATCGCGGGCTCGCTTTATCTGGCGGGCGAAGCGCTGGCGCTCAATCGGGAATGGCCGGATTAAGCGACACTGCGTCAGGCGCAGCGCAGAATATCAGGCGGCGCGCAGCATCCGCAGCTTGTCCGTCGCCCATTTGTACATGTCAGCCTCAGCAGCGCGCTGCTGGCGGTCGAGCCGTTTCATCCTTGCTTCGACTTCCTCCAGCACGGCAAGGGCGCGGGGGTTGTCGCCACAATCGATCAGCAGCGCAGCATAGCGACAGCGCGCCTCTTCACCGGGAATACGGGTAACGATATCAGCATAAAGCGACAGGGCCTCGCCTTTGCGGCCGAGCTCAGCAAGAATGCGGGCATGCAGCAAGTTGAGCCGGTCGATGTCGCTCTGCGTCGATGGGGGAGCATTTGCGTCTAGCAGCGTCAGCGCTTCTGCCGCTTGTCCTTCCTCAAACAGGGCACGGGCAAGCTTGGCTGACGTTACCCTGTCGCCGCAGGGCATTCGCCGCATCGCCTCGCGATACAGTGGCAACGCCTCCCCATAACGCCCAAGCGTTGCCAGGGCATCGGCAAGGCGCAAACGGTTGGCAACGGTATCGGCCAGGGCGAGCGCGTCACGCGCCGCGCGCACCTCGCGTTCCGGATCAATTGCCTGCGTCGCTCGCGCCACAGCGGTACGAAGATGCCGGTTGCCGCGATGGGCGGGCGCCACCTCCATCGCCAGATAAGCGGCTGCCCCGAGCAACGGCAAGAACAGGATGATCATGATCCAATAGGGATTACGCCCCGTTCTTATCGCATGGATGATGCAGGCGAGTTGAACGATCGCTGAAATGCCGATGAAGGGCACTGATTTTCTGCTTTCTCAGGCTGTCGATGACGGAGCAGCAGGCAGCACATCGCCCATACGCGCTGACCGCCTGACCCTAATCCCTTCCAGAACGACAAACAACACCGCCAATAACCCCACGACCGCCGTCCAGCGAAAGACCAGCGCATAGCCATAAGTATCAAATGCTTCGCCCGCGAGGCCACGGCCCAAGGATCCGATCAGGAATGTCAGCGACGACAGCAGCGCATATTGCACGGCGGTGTAGCGCTTGCTGACGATACTTGAGACATAAGCAACGAACGACGCGCCCGCGATGCCGGTCGACACATTCTCAAACGCAATTGTCGCGAGCAGCCGCGTCATCCGCGCGTCAAAGCCAAACCACCCCGCCACCGCGTTCAAGCCCAGCCCGCCCGTCACCAGGTCGATATGCGCACCGCCATCGGCCAGATCGGCGTAAATGAGGTTGCCGAAAATCGGCAGCACTGCCCCCACCAGCAGGGTTGGCAACCGGCCGATCCGGGCAAACAGATAGCCCGCTGCGCTGACCCCAAGCATCGTCATCAAAATGCCGAATATTTTCGACGCAAAGGCTACCTCATCC
>JBOFDB010000514.1:0-7788 GCA_051646545.1 Sphingomonas sp. | reverse complement strand
GCGGAAATCCCCGACGATGTCGAGGTGTCGCTCAAGGGCTTCGAGGTCGGCGCGTCGATCCACATCTCGTCGGTGACGCTGCCCAAGGGCGCCAAATCGGCGATCGAGGATCGCGACTTCACCATCGCCACGATCGTCGCAATGGTGAAGTCGCGGTCCTCGATCGCCGGCTTGGCGCCCTTGGGCAGCGTCACCGCCGAGATGTGGATCGAGGCGCCAACGTCAAAGCCCTTGAGCGAGACGGTGACGTCGTCGGGGATTTCCGCCGCATCGACGACCAGCTCCAGCTCATGGCGAACGATATTGAGCACGCCGCCGCGCTTGATGCCGGGGCAATCGTCTTCATCGACGAAATGGACGGGCACCGAGACATGGACGGTCGAATGCTCGCCGATGCGCAGAAAATCGGCATGGACCGGGCGATCGGTGACGGGGTCGAACGCGACATCCTTGGGCAGCGTGCGCACCTGCGCGCCGCCGACATCCAGCATCACGACCGAATTCATGAAATGGCCCGTCATCAGCAGGCGATACAGCGCCTTTTCCTCGACATGGACGGTCAGGGGATCTTGCTTGTTGCCGTAGATTACGGCGGGCACGCGGCCGTCACGACGCAGTGACCGAGAGGCTCCCTTGCCAACCCGATCGCGCGTCTCGGCAGCGAGCGTCAATACTTTGCTCATCTGTTCAACCTTCCGAAACGTTCATGGTCACCCGGTCAAGCCTCCAGGGATGACCCTGACCGGAAGCGCGGGCGCATAGCCGAAAGGGGGCGGCGGAGCAAGGGTGGGAATGAGGAACGTGGGGCAGTACTCAATCTCATCTCCCGCTTGCGGGAGTTCGGGGTAAACAGCGCCCCGCGCTGTTTAGGCCATGCCGGGGGCATGGCCGACCCCGAACTCCCCAAGGGGAGAGGGCTATTATAGACAGCGATGACCTACAATTCGTGATGCCCGCTCAGCGTGCCCGCGCTCGCCACGTCATTTGCCGACCCGCCGGCCGCGCTGCCGGTCGTCACCCCGCCAGCCGCGCTGCCGCCCATATAGCTTGAGGAGGCGCCATCGCCGGTGCCCATGTTGCGTTCAAAAATCTCGCGATATTTGTGCGCGGCGCGCGCCTGGTCCTCGTCAGAGGCCTGCTGCTTGATGTCGATGAACCAGGTGCCTTCTTCCTCATAAACATGGTGGAGGACGGCGCCTTCGATATGGCCGAGCTTGTCGACATAATCCTCGCTCAGCGGCTCCAGCCGTTCGAGCAGACCCATCTGCATTTTGGCGGCGGATTGCTCGGTATAGGCCATAGTGGCGTGGCCGGTATCGCCAATCGCGGCGATGACGGGGTAGATCGCCACTTCCTCGGCAATCGAATGCGCGACCAGCACCTTGGCCAGGCGCTTTTGCGCGGCGAGCGCTTCCTCGACCGTCGTCGCCCGTTTGGCGGCAACGAATTGCTCGCGGATCAGGTCATGATGGTCGAGGATTTGCGACAGCCAATCGCCCGGCGTGGCGCGCCCGCGCGCCTTTTGCGTCGCTTCCTGGCGCGCTTCATCGGATTCGGGCGGGGTCAAGGCACTAACGACCTGATCGACGAGAGACATGGGGGCACTCCTGCATGGAAACGGGGGGGCGCCGCGTGCGGCGACCATATCCGTTCAAGCGCCCGCGCGCCCGCGACGTTCCCTGGGACTAGCCAACCCGTGTTAGGATGGGGTGAGAGGGGGCGATGATTCACCCCGTCATTGCGAGCGAAGCGAAGCAATCCAGGCCCACGATGCGACGCGGCTGATTGCTTCGTCGCTGCGCTCCTCGCAATGACGACCCCGGGTGCCTATTCCACCGTAACCGATTTCGCCAGATTCCTCGGCTGGTCGACGTCGGTGCCCTTCGCCACGGCGACGTGATAGGCCAGCAGCTGCACCGGCACCGCATAGACCAGCGGCGCGATCAGCGGATGGACCTTGGGCATGGTGATCGTCGCCAGGCAATTGTCGCCCGCCGCCTGGACGCCGTCATAGTCGCTGATCAGCACCACCTTGCCGCCGCGCGCCTGCACTTCCTGCATGTTGCTGACGGTCTTTTCGAACAACGGCCCGGAAGGCGCGATGACGATGACGGGGACATTTTCGTCGATCAGCGCGATGGGGCCGTGCTTCATCTCGCCCGCCGCATAGCCCTCGGCATGGATATAGCTGATTTCCTTGAGCTTCAGCGCGCCTTCCAGCGCTAGCGGATAATCGGTGCCACGCCCCAGATAAAGCACGTCGCGCGCGGCGGCGACCGTGTGCGCCATCGCCTGGATCGCCTCATCATAGGCCAGCGCGCCGTTGAGTGCGGCGGGCGCCTCGGCGAGATGGCGGACAATCGCTTTTTCCTGCGTGGAATCGAGCCGCCCCTTGGCGCGCGCGAGATTGGCGGCGAGCGCGGCGAGCACCGCGAGCTGGCAGGTGAACGCCTTGGTCGAAGCAACGCCGATTTCCGGCCCGGCATGGGTGGGCAGCAGCAAGTCCGCCTCGCGCGCCATGCTGCTCGTCGGCACATTGACCACGGCGGCGATCGTCTGGCCTTCTGCCTTAGCGTGGCGCAGCGCGGCGAGCGTGTCGGCAGTTTCGCCCGACTGGCTGATGACGATCATCAGCCCGCCTTCCTCCATCACCGGCGCGCGGTAGCGGAACTCGCTGGCGACATCCAGGTCGACCGGCACGCGCGCGAATTGCTCGAACCAATATTTGGCGACCATGCCCGCGTAAAAGCTGGTGCCGCACGCGACGATGGTCACGCGCTTGATTCGGCTCAGGTCGAACTCGGGGATGGGGAGGGTAACGCGCTCTTCCATGCGCTGGAGGTAGCTGCGCAGCGTCTGCGCGACGACGATGGGCTGCTCATAGATTTCCTTGAGCATGAAGTGGCGGTGATTGCCCTTTGACACCAATTCGCCCGTCACGCCGGAGAGGGTGATGGGCCGCTCGACCGGGTTATTGTCCTTGTCGAAAATCTCGGCGCCATCCTGGGTGATGACGACCCAGTCGCCTTCCTCGAGATAGGCGATGCGCTGGGTGAGCGGGGCGAGCGCCAGCGCGTCGGAGCCGAGATAGGTCTCGCCATCGCCATAACCGACCACCAGCGGCGAGCCCAACCGCGCGCCGACCAGCAATTCGGGATGCTGGCGGAACAGGATCGCCAGCGCGAACGCCCCGTGCAGGCGCGGCAGCACGTCGCGCACCGCGTCTGCCGGGCTCATCCCCGCCTCGACCTTTTCGCTCACCAGATGCGCGACGACTTCGGTATCGGTCTCGCTGGTGAAGGTGCGGCCGCGCGCGATCAATTCGTCGCGCAGCGCCTTGAAGTTCTCGATGATGCCATTGTGGACCAGCGCGACTTCTTGCGTGGCGTGGGGGTGGGCATTGTTGGTGGTGGGGCCGCCATGCGTCGCCCAGCGGGTATGGGCGATGCCGGTGGTGCCGGGCAGCGGATCGGCGGCGAGCTCCTTCGCCAGATTAACGAGCTTGCCCGACGCGCGCCGCCGCTCGATCTGCCCAGCATGGACAGTGGCGATGCCGGCCGAATCATAGCCGCGATATTCCAGCCGCTTCAGCCCGTCGAGCAGCCGATCCGCGACCTGATCTTGTCCGACAATGCCAACGATACCGCACATGGGATGTTCTTTCGGTTAGAGGAGGTAAGGAACGCGGATGCCCGGCATTTCGGCGGGGAAATCCCGGGTGTTTCGAGTCACGAGTATGCGACCCCGCAGCTGCGCGGTCGCCAGGATGATAGCGTCGGGCGATTTAAGCCGTGGCCGTTCCCGGCGCAATGCGGCGGCACGCAGCGAAATTTCCGCGTCGATTTCGTCCATGCCGAAATGGCCAAGGAAGGTCAGCGCCTCGCGAACGACCACGTCGTTGCCCTTGGACAAAACCTCGATCCACGCCATGCGGCTGATCCATGGCCTTGATCCCAAGGATACGGCCCGCGCGATTTCCGCCTGCGCCGGGGCATAGCCCGCCAGGGAGTCGATGACGATATTGGCATCGAAGGCAAACCCGCTCACTTGGGGCCAGGCGCCTTGGGTTTCGGATAGTTGCCCGCCATCATGTCGAGATAGATTTGGCGTTGCCGATCGTCTTCTTCATCGAACATATCGGGCGACTCGGCGCGTACTTCTTCGTAATCGTCATCCCATGGCCGGGTCCATTCGGCGCGGCGCTTGCGCTCATATTCATGCGGGTCATCAGCCAAGCCATGCCGCGCCCACAGCCCAAACCCCGCTTCTAACCAATCAAGATTGCCCGGCTCTGGTTCCGGTGCTCGATACGACGCTACCGCCTCGCGGAGCACCGCCGCGCGCGACGTGCCGCGTTGTTCCGCAATGCGATCAAGCCGCTTGATCTCGTCGTCAGGCAAATCAGCGAGGATGCGCGTCATAATGATATACTGATATCATATCGTGATATCATCTGTCAGCTTTTTTCCGCGCGGTCATTTTTTCGCGGAAGCGCGCCGCCCAGCCGGGCTTGGCTTCTTGCGGCGGGCGGACCAAGGCAAGGGCATCGGCTTCGACATTTTTCGTCACTACTGATCCCGCCGCCACGATCGCGCCTGCGCCGATGCTGACCGGGGCGACAAGCGCCGAGTTGGAGCCGATGAACGCGCCCGTGCCAATCTCGGTCTTGTATTTGAAAAAGCCGTCATAATTGCAGGTGATCGTGCCCGCGCCGATATTGGCGTCGGCGCCCACGCTCGCATCACCGAGGTAACTCAAGTGATTGGCCTTGGCGCCTGTGCCCAGCGTCGCGTTCTTGACCTCGACGAAATTGCCGACCCGCGACTTCGCGCCCAGCACCGCGCCGGGCCGCAGCCGGGCGAAGGGGCCGACGCTGGCATTGGCGCCCACGGTTGCGCCCTCCAGATGGCTGAAGGCGTGGATCACTGCCTTGTCGTCGATCCTCACCCCGGGGCCAAACACCACGTTCTGCTCGATCACGACGTCGCGACCCAGCGTGGTGTCGTAGGCGAACCACACCGTGTCCGGCGCGATCAGTGTGACGCCATCGGCCATTGCCTGCGCACGGCGGCGCTGCTGCCAGCTCGCTTCGACCGCCGCGAGCTCGCCCCGGCTGTTCACGCCGGCGACTTCCTCGGCATCCGTCTCGATCACCGCTGAGACGCGGCCGTCGCCCGCCGCCAGCATCACGATGTCGGGCAGATAATATTCGCCCGCCGCATTGTTGTTGCCGACCCGCGCGAGCAGCGCGAACAGATCGGCGGATCGCACTGCCATCAGCCCCGAATTGCACAGCGTCACCGCGCGCTCTTCGGCCAAGGCATCCTTAAACTCGACCATTTCGCTGATCCGGCCATCGCCATCGGCGATCACCCGGCCATAAGCGCCCGGATCGGCGGGGCGGAAGCCCAGGACGACGCAGGCGGGATCGTCGGCAGCGTGGAGCCGCTCGATCATCCGCCGCATCGTCCCGGTCGTGACCAGCGGCACGTCGCCATAAAGGATCAGCACGTCGCCATCGAAACCCGCCAGCACGCCCTTGGCCTGCTGCACCGCATGGCCGGTGCCGAGCTGCTCGGCCTGCAGCGCGGTCTTGATGCCGAGCGGCGCCACGGCGGCCTCCACCTGCTCGCGCCCCGCGCCCGTCACCACCACAATCTCGGCAGGCTCCAGCGCTTGCACGCTTGCGGCGAGGTGAAGCAGCATCGGCCGCCCGGCAATGGGGTGGAGCACCTTGTGCAGGTCAGACTTCATGCGCGTGCCCTTGCCCGCGGCAAGGATGATGGCGGCGAGGGGCGAGGTGGTCATGACGTGAGCCTTTAGCGGGTTTTCCAGTCTGCTCAAACCGACCTGCTCCGCTTGCCCTGAGCTTGTCGAAGTCTGTCCTGAGCGCCTGCCTTGGCAGGCAGCCGAAGGGGGCCGCTCTTCGTGCCGCACGCGACATACTCGTGGATCGGAAGGGCGGTGCTTCGACAAGCTCAGCACGAACGGATTTTGGGTGCTAGGCTTGCCAATGCCACTGGCTTGCTGGCACCAGCATCCGCCATGACCTTTCCCTTCGACATTGTCGGCTTTGATCTCGACGGCACGCTGCTCGACACCAGCGAGGATCTGCGCGCCGCGGTCAACCACGCGCTTGGCCTGGCCGGGCGGCCATTACTGAGCGTCGAGGAGGTCAAGCCGCTGATCGGCGCGGGCGCCAAGAACACGCTGATCAAGGCGCTGGAGGAAACCGGCGGCCTGCCGGAAGATTTCCGCCCGCTCTACAAGGATATGCTGCGGTTCTACGAAGCGCATGTCGCTGACCACACCCGGCCGTTTGACGGTGCGGTCGCTGCGCTTGATGCGCTGGCGGCCCTGGGGGTCAAGACGGCGGTCGTCACCAACAAGTTTGAGGCGCTGGCAGTGAAAGCGCTTGGCGAGCTCAACCTTACCGATCGCTTCCTTACCATCATCGGCGGCGATACGCTCGGCACCGCCAACGCCAAACCTTCGCCCGCGCCGATCCATGAGATGATCGCGCGCGCCGGGGGCGGCCGCGCCGTGTTTATCGGCGATTCGATCTATGACATTCAGGCCGCGCAAAATGCCGGGGTGCCCAGCGTCGCGGTCAGCTTTGGTTTCCTGCTTGGCCCGGTCGAGGAACTGGGTGCCGATGCGATCATCGACCATTTTGACGAGCTTATCCCCGCGCTCGAGCGGCTTGGCCGGGGATGACGCCGCTTGAGGCGGTTGCCGCCGTCCTCGTCCTTGTCAACGTTGCTCTCGTCGCGCGACGATCCTTGTGGAACTACCCTGTCGGCCTTGCCGCCGTGACTTTATACGGCGTCATCTTTTTTCGCGCGCGTCTCTATAGTGACGCATTACTGCAAATCTTCTTCTTCATCGTCCAGTTTTATGGCTGGATTAACTGGACGAGAATCAAGAGCGCAACCGGCTCGGTCGTCGTCGAGCGGCTGGGTTGGCCGCAACGGATCGGCTGGGGCGCCGGCATTGGCGCCGCGACGATCGGCTGGGGCTGGCTCGCGCACCGCTTCACCGACGCGGCTTACCCCTGGTGGGATGCCAGCGTGGCGATGATGAGCATCGCCGCGCAAATCCTGATGTCTCGCCGCGTCATCGACAATTGGTGGCTGTGGATCGCGGTCGATATCGCCGCGATCGGCCTTTATGCCGCCAAGGATTTGTGGCTGACGGCGGCGGTCTATCTCGTGCTGCTCGCCATCTCGGTCTGGGGTCTGATCGACTGGCAACGGTCGTGGCGCGGGGCGGCGGTGTGACGCATCCCCGCACCATCTGCCTGCATGGGCCGGAAAGCACCGGCAAGTCGACGCTGATCGGCCGGCTCGCCAAGCATTTCGACACGCTGTTCGTGCCCGAATATGGCCGCACCTTTGCGGAGCGGCGCGGTGTCGACTTCACCATGGCCGATCTGGTCACCATTGCCGAAACCCATGACGCGATGACGCAAAGCGCGCTGGCGACGGGCGCTGATCCGCTGTTCCTCGATACCGATCCGCTGATGACGGCGGTGTGGGCCGATATGCTGTTCGGCACGCGCGACCCGTGGTTTGCGCGCTGGAAGGGAACCGCCGATCTCTATCTGCTGCTCGATATCGATTTGCCCTGGGTTGATGACGGGACGCGGATGTTTGGCGATGAAGCGGCGCGGCAGCGTTTTTTTGAGCTGTCAAAGGCTGAACTCAGTCGCCGCGGTGTCGCCTGGACGCTGGTGGGCGGTGCGGGGGAGGAGCGGTTCGACCATGCGCTGGCCGCGCTGCATGAAGC
>JBOFDB010000453.1:0-1600 GCA_051646545.1 Sphingomonas sp. | reverse complement strand
TAGGCAAGCCCCGAGCAGCCGCGCCGGGGCGTGGACAGCTTGACGCCGATGGCATCGGCGGGTGCCGCCGCCATCAACGCGGCGATCCGCGCCTCGGCGGCCGGGGTCAGGTGCAACGCGGCGGGGCGCTGGCGGGGCTTGGTGGCAACCTCACTCATCACAACATTCCCAATTCCAGCCGCGCCTCATCCGACATCTTGCCCGGATCCCAGGGGGGATCCCACACCAGGTTGACATCGACTGATCCCACCCCCGGCACCGCGCCGACGCGCAGCTCGACTTCACCCGGCATGCTTTCGGCGACGGGGCAGTGCGGCGTCGTCAGCGTCATGGTGATGGCGGCGTGGCCATCATCAGTCACCTCGACACCATAGATCAGCCCCAGCTCATAGATGTTGACCGGGATTTCGGGATCATAGATTTCCTTTAGCGCGGTGATGATCGCCTCATAGGTGGCGCCACCCGGCTCGCCCGCCGCCACGCCTGCGGGCTGTTGCGCCAGAAAGCCCTCGAGATAATCGCGCTTGCGCTCAAACGTCTCGCCGGCGCTTTCAACGCGCGCCCGGGGCGATGGCGCCACGGCGTCAACCTGTTCCACCACGATCTTGCGTTCTTCATCCATGCCCGTCACCCGAAAATTCGTGTTACCCGCTCAATGCCTTTGACCAGCGCCGCAATGTCATCGGCATGGCTGTAGAGGCCAAAGCTCGCCCGCGCGGTTGCCGGCACCCCCAGCGCGTCCATCAGCGGCTGCGCGCAATGATGCCCGGCGCGGATCGCCACGCCTTCCTCGTCCAATATGGTGCCGATGTCGTGGGGATGCACCCCCTCGACCGCGAAGCTGACGATGCCCGCCGCATCCTCCGGCCCGAACAGCGTGACCGAATTGATCCGCGACAGCGCCTCGCGCGCTTGCGCCACCAGCGCCGCCTCATGCGCGTGAATGCGCTCCAGCCCGATCGCGCTGACATAATCGATCGCCGCCGCCATGCCGACCGCGCCGACGATATGCGGCGTCCCCGCCTCGAACCGGCCGGGCGGCGGGGCATAAGTGGTGCGTTCAAAGGTGACGCGGTCGATCATCGATCCGCCGCCCTGATAAGGCGGCATCGCCTCCAGCAGCGCGCCCCGCGCCCATAGCGCGCCGATGCCGGTGGGGCCGTACAGCTTGTGGCCGGAGAAGACGTAAAAGTCGCAGTCGAGCGCCTGCACATCGACCACCATACGCGGCACCGCCTGGCAGCCATCGAGCAGCAGCTTTGCGCCGACCGAATGGGCGATATCAGCCGCACGGCGCGCATCGAGCACCGAGCCGAGCACGTTCGACACATGCGCCAGCGCGACCAGCTTGTGCGCGGGCGTGATCATCGCGGCCATCGCGTCGAGGTCGATGCGATGATCCTCGGTCAACGGCACGACATCGATCGCCGCGCCGACCCTTTCCGCCGCCATCTGCCACGGCACGATGTTGCTGTGGTGCTCGAGCTGGCTCAGCAGAATGCGGTCGCCTGCCTTCAACTGCTCGACCGCCCAGCATTGCGCGACGAGATTGATCCCCTCGGTTGCGCCGCGCACAAAGACGATCTCGTTCTCGGATGCC
>JBOFDB010000165.1:0-5162 GCA_051646545.1 Sphingomonas sp. | reverse complement strand
GCGGCGGCTCAGGCGCGCGGGCCTGGGGGGCGGGGGCCGGTGCCGGGGCAGGCGCAACGGGTTCAGCCGCCGGGGCCGCCGGCATCGGATCGCCGGGGCGGCGCAGCACGCGCGCCTTCTTCGTCTCCACGATCACCGTATTGGAACGGCCGTGGCTAAAGCTCTGCTTAACCTTGCCGGTCTCAACCGTGCGCTTCACGCCCAAGGGCGCGCGCATCCCCAGTTTCGGCTTGTCGTTATCGTCACTCATGCAGCTCGCTCAACGTCCTTCAAAAATCAGTGCTTAACGCCCACGCCGGTTGCGTGGAACGCCGATGCGCCCTGCGACGCGGTTTCGCAAGGCTCTCCATCCTTGGCGGATCCGGTAAAATGCAGCCAACGGTCGATCGCCGAGCGGACGCGCGCGGCGGCCGCGCGGTCGGTGATCCCAATATGTACCATGTTCTCGCGGCCCAGCGCCATCGACAATATGGCGCGGCTTAAGGGAATTACCATCCCCCGCTCGCCCGACCCCTCGGCGTCGCGGCCGACGCGCCAGGCCTGGTCGAGCCGCCGATTGCCATCGGCACCGGCGTCGGCGGCGTGAAGCAGAAGATGCAGCCGCCCGGCACGCGCGGCTTCTTCGATCCGGTCCGACCCCGCGATCAACAGGCCCGCGCGCAGTTCCAGCCCCAGCCGATCGAGCATCGCCCGCTCCAGCGCCTCGACGATGCGCGCCGGCAGATCGGCCGGAACCGACAGCGTCGCGCCCTTGAACGCCCGCGCCAGCGCGCCCTTCAGCCGACCCTTGGCAATGGCGGCCTCAAGCTCGTCGCGGGCTACCCCGATCCATGCACCGCGCCCCGGCGCCTTGGCGCGGATATCGGGCAGCACGGTGCCATCAGGGGCCAGCGCCAGACGGATCAGCCCCTGACGCGGGGCCTCCTCCCGCGACAGGATGCAGGTGCGGATGGCGTCGCTCATCGGCCGCCTCCCTTGACAGAGAGACGGCGCGGCCCGCTCAGCCTTGCCGGGCGCCTACCATGTCGGGAAAACCGCATACGCGTCCTCCCCGATCGGCGTCGACGTGCAGAAAGCGCGCATCAGGCGGCGCTTTCCTCGTCTTCAAACCAGTGCGCGCGCGCGGCCATGATGATCTCATTGCCCTGCTCTTCGCTCAGGCCATATTCGGCGAGAATGCCGCCCTTGTCCTCGCTGCGCTTGCTTTCCGCCTCGTTGCGGCGGCGCGGTTCGCTGCGGCGTTTCTGGATTAGTTCGTCGGTGGCGAGATCGGCGAGATCGTCGAGCGTCTTGATGCCGGCCTTGCCCAACGTCACCAGCATGGCCTCGGTCAAATGCGGGATTTGGGCGAGATCGTCCGACACGCCGAGCGCCTGGCGCTCTTCGCGCGCGGCCTGTTCGCGCCGCTCAATCGCTTCCTGAGCGCGGTTCTGCAGTTCGGCGGCAAGGTCTTCGTCAAAGCCCTCAATGCCGGCGAGTTCCTCAGGCTCGACATAAGCGACTTCCTCAAGCTCGCTAAAGCCTTCCGCGACCAGCAACTGCGCCAGCGTCTCGTCAACATCGAGCTCGCTCTGGAACATTTCCGAGCGTTCGACGAATTCGCGCTGCCGCTTTTCGCTCGCATCAGCCTCGGTCAGAATGTCGATCGCCTTGCCGGTAAGCTGCGAGGCGAGACGCACATTCTGGCCGCGACGGCCAATCGCCAGACTCAGCTGATCATCGGGCACCACCACTTCGATGCGGTCATCTTCCTCGTCGATCACCACGCGGCTGACATTGGCGGGCTGAAGCGCATTGACCACAAAAGTCGCGGTGTCGGGCGACCAGGGGATGATGTCGATCTTTTCGCCCTGCATTTCCTGCACCACCGCCTGGACGCGGCTGCCCTTCATGCCGACGCACGCGCCGACGGGGTCGATGCTCGAATCATGGCTGATCACGCCGATCTTGGCGCGGCTGCCCGGATCGCGCGCGGCGGCCTTGATCTCGATGATGCCGTCATAGATTTCGGGCACTTCCTGCGCGAACAGCTTCTTCATGAAATCAGGATGCGCGCGGCTCAGGAAAATCTGCGGCCCCCGGTTTTCGCGGCGGACGTTGAGGATCAGCGACCGGATGCGATCGTTGACGCGCACCACTTCGCGCGGAATTTGCGCATCGCGGCGGATGACGCCCTCGGCCCGGCCAAGATCGACGACGACATGGCCGAATTCGACGCGCTTGACGACGCCGGTGATGATCTCACCCTGGCGGTCCTTGAATTCCTCATATTGCCGCTCGCGCTCGGCATCGCGGACTTTCTGGAAGATCACCTGCTTGGCGGCCTGCGCCGCGATGCGGCCAAATTCGATCGGGGGCAGCGGATCGACAATGAAGTCGCCAACCTCAGCGCCCTTTTGCAGCTTTTCCGCCTGTTTGACGTCGACCTGCTTGAAATAATCGTCAACCGCCTCGACCACTTCGACGACCCGCCACAAGCGCAAGTCGCCGGTCTGGGGATCGAGCTTGGCGCGAATGTCGTTTTCGGCGCCATAGCGGGCGCGGGCGGCGCGCTGAATCGCATCTTCCATCGCTTCGATCACGATGCCGCGATCGATCAGCTTTTCCTTGGCGACGGCGTCTGCGATCGCGATCAGCTCGGCCTTGTTCGCCGAAACGGCGCTGGCTGCACTGGCCATAATTACCCTTCCATGTCCTCTGTATCAGGTTGAAATTCTTCGGCGCCCTCGCTGGAGAGGGGTGCGGTGGCGGCAATCAGCTTGTCGGTCATGACCAGCTTGGCGTCGTCGATCTGATCAACCGGCAGCGCATGGACCATGCCATCGCGCGCCCGGATTGACACCATGTCCCCCTCTGCCCCGATCAGCTCGCCCTTGAACTGCTTTTGCCCGTTGAGTTTTTCGACGAGCGTGATCCGCGCCTCATGCCCTGCCCAATCGGCATAATCCTTGGGCCGGGTAAGCGGCCGGTCAATGCCGGGGGAGCTTACCTCAAGCCGATATTCGTCAGGGATAGGATCAGCCTCATCCAACCGGTCCGAAATTCGCCGCGACAGTTCGGCGCAATCGTCGATGGTGAGCTGCCGCGTATCGGGCCGTTCGGCCATCACCTGCAGCGTCTGGTCGCCCTTGCCGCCGAAAAATTTCACGCGCACGAGATCAAAGCCCAGCGCGGTCGCCTCGGGCTCGATCAATCGGGTCAGCGTATCAATCAGGTCGGCCAATTCGTCATTCCACATAAGCTCGCGCGCCGCCGGAACCTCTAGGCCCCGACCCTCCGCAGCGTTACCGATGTAGAGAAAGCGCAAGCGGATATATATGCCGGGCCAGGCGATTAAGCAAGCAACAAGGCAATGACCGTCATGCGCCGTCCGGGAGGGAGCTTACCTATGACCAGCAACCATGTGTCAAACCCCACCCGCCCATCAACCCCGGCCCGCTCGTCCCGAGCGAAGTCGAGGGACGGGACGCCTCGCAGAGACCAGCCAGCCCTATCGCGACGTCGCTCAACCCGAACAGGGGGCTGGACTGCCGCCCTCCTTATCCAGCTTCTCGTCAGTACCGGCTGTTCAGCCCAATCGCTGCCACGCGATGCGCCCAGGACCAACATCAGGAATGTGCCGGCCACCACGGGCCGCGCCAACCTGCCGCCTGCCAGGCCGCCCTTTCGCGTCACCAAAATCGGCCAGTTTAGCGATCCTTTTGCCATGGCGTTTCTGCCCGATGGCAGCTTGCTGGTCACGGAAAAGGCGGGCAAGCTGAAGCTGCGCCTCGCAGGCCCGCCGTCGCCGGTTTTTCCCACCGGCAACGTGCCCAAGGTGATCATGGGAGATCAGGGCGGCCTGCTGGGCGTCGCCGTCGCCCCCGATTATGCAACAACGCACCACATCTACCTGACCTATTCCGCCGGCAGTGATGACGCGCACACCGAGTTGGTGCTGGCGCGGGCGCGGTTCTTTTCTGCGGGTGACCGGGCGGACCCACGGCTCGACACTGTCGAAGTGCTATGGAGATCAGGCTCGATTGGCCCGGGCGGCCAATTCGGCGCCAAAATCGCCTTTGCGCCCGATGGCAAATCGCTGTTCCTCACCAGCGGCGAACGCCAGCGTTTCTCGCCCGCGCAGGATCCTAATCAGGCGCTTGGCAAGATTTTGCGACTGACGCTCGACGGCAAGCCCTGGCCCGGCAACCCGCATTATAACGCAGGCGGCGTCCGCGCGATGACCTGGTCTACCGGCCATCGCAATCCCTATGGCCTTGTCTTCACGCCCGATGGCCGCTTGTGGGAAGAGGAAATGGGCCCGCGCGGCGGCGATGAGCTCAACCTCATCCTGCCCGGCCGCAATTATGGCTGGCCGATCGTTTCCAATGGCGACAATTATTCGGGCGTCCCCATCCCCGATCACCCCAGCCGCCCCGACCTGGAGGCGCCCAAATTATGGTGGAATCCCTCAATCTCCCCAGGCGGGATGATCGTCTATACCGGCGCGATGTTCCCGCAATGGCGCGGCAATCTGCTGATCGGTGCGCTGTCGGGCGAGGCGTTGATCCGCATCGGCCTTAACGGCGACAAGGCAAGACCGCTCAACCAATGGGCCATGGGCGCCCGCATCCGCGATGTGGCGCAGGCGCCCGACAGCGCCATATGGCTGTTGCAGGACGATGGCGCGCTGATGCGCGTGACGCCATCAGCCAAGTAAGGCCAGCGCCTGCTCAGCCTCTTCGACGCCCGCCGTAATAGACCGCGCCGCATAACCGTCGCGCGCTTGCATCCAGAGCTGCCGCGCCCGATCGATATCGCCAATGGCAGCGGCGTGGCGCGCGGCGACGCGGCGGGCATTGTCTGCATCGAGTGAGCCATCGGCGTGCGCCTCATGCCAGGCGAGCATCGTCGCGCAATCGGCAGTCGCCCCGGCCGCTTCGCCCGCGTCGACGGCGCATTCAACCGCATGGCGCAGCGCCGATGCCGACGCCGCAGGGTTGCCAGATGCCGCGAAAAGGGCCGCACCGTGCCGGTAAAATTCGGCCGCTTCGGCAAAACGCCCGGCGGTGCGCGCCGCGCGCCCTTTGGCAACCTCGGCGCTGGCCGCTGCGCTCATTTCGCCTCGTCGCCGACCACCAGATAATTCATCCGCGCCCGCGCGATCGGGCGCTGTCGATCGT
>JBOFDB010000368.1:0-2451 GCA_051646545.1 Sphingomonas sp. | reverse complement strand
GCCCGACAGCGTGCCCGCCGTTTCGATCGACCGGCAATGCGGATCGTCGCAGCAATCGATGCATTTCGCCGCGCAAGCCGTGATGTCGGGGACGCAGGACGTGGTGATCGCGGCCGGCGTCGAGAGCATGACGCGCGTGCCGATGGGATCGACCGCGATGCTGTTCATGAAAGAGGGGTTGGGCAACTATAAATCGCCGCGTCTCGACGAGAAATATCCCGGCATCATGTTCAGCCAGTTCATGGGCGCCGAGATGATCGCCAAAAAGCACGGTTTTTCGCGCGAGGAACTCGATGCCTTTGCGCTCGAAAGCCATCGCCGGGCGGCAGCGGCGACGCAGGCTGGTGCGTTTGCCAATGAAATCGTGGCACTCGATATCGAAACGCCTGACGGGATGGAAAGCCACCACACCGACGAAGGCATTCGCTTCGACGCGACCTTGGAAGGGATCAGCTCGGTCAAGCTGTTGCAGGAAGGCGGCGTCATCTCGGCGGCCAATGCCAGCCAGATCTGCGACGGCGCCAGCGCAGTGATGATCGTGAGCGAAGACGCGCTGAAGCGCTATAACCTCAAGCCCCGCGCCCGCATCGTCAACCTGACCGTGACGGGTGGCGACCCCGTCATCATGCTGGAAGAGCCGCTGTTCGCGACCGACAAGGCGCTGGCGCGCGCCGGCCTGAAGATCGACGATATCGATCTTTATGAGGTGAATGAGGCGTTCGCACCGGTGCCGATGGCGTGGATGAAGCACACCGGCGGTGTGCATGACCGGTTGAACGTCAATGGCGGCGCGATCGCGCTGGGCCACCCGCTCGGCGCGTCGGGCACCAAGCTAATGGCGACTCTGCTCAACGCGCTTGAGGCTCGCGGCGGCAAATATGGCCTGCAGACGATGTGCGAAGGCGGCGGCATCGCCAATGTAACGATCATCGAACGGGTTTGAATTAACTAGCCCCTCCCCCCTTGGGGGGAGGGGTTGGGGGTGGGGGATAATGGAGGGCGAAGCCTGCCGCTCCACCCACCCCAACCCCTCCCTGAAGGGAGGGGCTTTCCATATCGGGAGGACATATGATCATCAATTCCACCACCGCCGCCGTTGTCACCGGCGGCGCCTCGGGCCTCGGCGCTGCCACCGCGCGGGCGCTTGCCGCCAAGGGCGCGAAAGTCGCGATCTTCGATCTGCAAAAGGAAAAGGGCGAGGCGCTCGCGGCCGAAATCGGCGGTGTCTTCTGCGAAGTGAACGTAACGAGCGACGAGTCGGTTGACGCAGGCTTCGCCAAGGCACGCGCGGCGCACGGGCAAGAGCGCATTCTCGTCGCTTGCGCCGGCACCGGCAATGCGATGAAGACCGCCAGCCGTTCCAAGGAAGATGGCAGCATCAAGCATTTCAGCCTTGAGGCGTTCAACTGGCTGATCCAGATCAACCTGGTCGGCACCTTCCGCTGCGTCGCCAAATCGGCGGCGGGCATGCTGACGCTCGATCCCATGGACGATGGCGAGCGCGGCGCGATGGTGATGACCGCATCGGTCGCGGCCGAGGATGGGCAGATCGGCCAGGCCGCCTATTCGGCGTCAAAGGGCGGTGTCGTCGGCATGACGCTGCCCATTGCGCGCGACCTGATGAGCGAAGGCATCCGCATCAACACCATTTTGCCCGGCATTTTCGACACGCCGTTGATGCAGGGCGCGTCGCAGCAAGTGAAGGACGCGCTGGCCGCCTCGGTGCCCTTTCCCAAGCGGCTGGGCAACCCGGCGGAATATGCGCAGCTCGCGGTGACGATGATCGAATGCGGCTATTTCAATGGCGAAGATGTGCGGCTGGACGGCGCCATCCGCATGGCGCCACGCTGATTTAGTGGCGTTTTAGGACGCCCGCCCCCGCAACTCGTCCTTTAAAAAGGGGCGTGGATCGAGCATAACGCCAACGCAACGTTGACGGGGGCGAGCGTGGCGGCAGAGTTTCACCGGCGGATCATCGGGCCGCCCGCAATCGCTGCCTTGCCTCGCCTGGCGGCATGGCGGGCTTTCGGCCGGTGAAGATTTTTCACGTCACAGGTTCGCTGACGCGATCGGCGGGCGGGCTGTTCTATTCGGTGTCAGGCCTGGCGCGCGCGCAATTCGAGGCCGGCGCCGACGTCGCCGTGATTGGCCCGGCGGACGATTATTTTGAGGAAGACAAGCGCATCTGGGGGGATGTGCCGCTTTTTCCCATCAAGGCGCCGTTTCGCTATGCCACCGTTCCTGAAGCGGTGCGCGTCATCCTGAAGCAAAAGCCCGACGTCGTGAACATCCATGGGATTTGGGGTGATCCTTCCGTTATCGGGCGGATCCTTGTGGCCATGGGGTTTCGGACCTGCGTTTCGCCGCATGGCATGCTCGACCCGTGGATCATGCAGCGGCGCCCCAAGCTAAAGGCGATCCATGCCTGGCTGTTTGAACGCCCGCTGGTGC
>JBOFDB010000349.1:0-5833 GCA_051646545.1 Sphingomonas sp. | reverse complement strand
GGTCCCCGACGCGCCGACCAGCACGGTGGCGGTCGGATCGGCCGCGTGGATGGCGGCGGTGGCGGCGCGGGCGAGCGTGACATAATGGACGGCGGCACGGGCATCGCCAATGCTGCCTTCGCCGATCAGCGCGGCATTGTCGTCGCGCGCGGTGCGGTTCCATTCGTTCCAGATTTCGAACATGGGACGCGCGGGCCTGGCGGTCAGCGCGACGTCGCGCGCGAACCCGGCATAGGCCGCGACGCCCACCGGGGTCAGCGGCACATGGCCGCCATCAATGGCGGGATGCGGGAAGTTGAGGATCAGCAGCGGCCGCGCCGGTGTTGCGGCCATCATCGCGGCAAGGCGCGGCGGCATCTGCCCCGGGACATCGGGGCCGGCGCGTTTGAAGTCGGGCCAGGGCAAGTCATCGCGGAACGATGTGAGGCCGAGTGCGGCGAGCGCCCATCGGCTATGCTCCACGTCATAGCCATAATCCCCGCCAATGCCGAAATGCGTTCCCGCACCGACAATCATCGGCGCTCGTGGTGTCGCTGCCGCAAAGGCGGGGGCGAGCGGGATGTCGACGGGCGGCGCCTCCGCCGCGCTGACCCATCGGCTGAGCACAAGCGCCGTCGCCATTACTGCTGCGGCGATTGTCAGCACCAGCGCCCACCACCGGGCCCTGTCCCGACGGGCGAACGCCGGCACAGCCAAGGCCTTACGCGAAAAGGGCTGAGCTAGCGTGGCGATGGCCCGCTCCGGGAAAATGCTGCCCACGCGAGAAGCCAGTACGCTGCCCCTCGTGACCAGTCGTGAACGATGCGGCGCCGTGCTTAAGTCGACGCCTAACGATCAGCAATATGCGCGAAGGGCCGAACTGGTTCCCTGATCGGGTGAATTACCCGCCTTGCGGCGACCAGAGCCGCCGCCGGGCCAGACCGCCTTGCAGGGCCTAACCCGGCAATAATCTACTGCGGTGCAACAATGCGCGGTCGACTTCGTTATGGTGCCAATATTCCCCGGCGAAAGGGTCGTCCACGCCATGCCCGGTCCGGCGATGGTCCCAAACATCTATGTCAATGGCCGCTTTTTGGGGCGGACGACCAGCGGGGTGGAACGTTTTGCCTGGCGCGTGCTCGACGCCGTGCATCAGCGGCTGGCAAGGGGGGACTTGCCTGGCCAGCGTTGGACCGTACTTGCCCCTGAAGGCGTGACCCCGACCCACCAATGGCCCGCATTTGATTTTCGGCGCATTGGCCATCGCCAGGGGCATTTGTGGGAGCAGACCGAGCTCGCCCGGGCCGCGCGCGACGGGCTGCTGATCAATCTGTGCAATTCGGGGCCGGTCATCGGCGGGCCATCGCTGACGGTGATCCACGATGCGCTGGTTTATGATTTGCCGCAGAATTTCTCGGCGCGCTATCGGCTGGTCCATCAGCTGCTGGGGCGGTTGCTGGCGCGGCGAACGCGGCTGGCGACGGTGTCGGCCTTTTCGCGCGACCGGCTGGCCGTGCGGCTCAAGGTGGCGGCGGACCGCATTGGCATTATCGGTAATGCCGCCGATCATGTCGTGGTCGGCGATGCCGCGACGCAAGCCGCGATCGTCGCCGACCTGGGACTGGCGGGCGCGCCTTATCTGCTGTTCGTCGGCTCGTTCGCGCCCAACAAGAATTTGCCGAGGGTGATCGAGGCGTTCAGCGCGGTGCGACGCGCCGATGAGCGGCTGGTGCTGGTTGGCGCCCCGGTCAAATCCTTTGCCCAACACGGCGTGCCGGGCGTGCCCGACGGCGTCGTGCTGCCCGGTCGCCTCCCCGATGACGCGCTGATCGCGCTGTACGCCCATGCCCGCGCGCTGGTGTTCCCCAGCCTATATGAAGGCTTTGGCATTCCGCCCTTGGAGGCGATGCGGCTCGGCTGCCCGGTCATCGCCAGCGACATTCCCGCGCTGCGCGAGGTGTGCGGCAGCGCCGCGCTGTTCTGCAACCCGCATGATGCGGGCTCGATCGGTGTGGCGATGCGGACGATTTTGGACGATGCGGCGCTAAGGGCGCGGCTGGCGGCAGCGGGTCAGGCGCGCGCCGCCGATTATTCCTGGGCGCAGAGCGCGGACGCCTTGATCGCGCTGATCAACGCGCCGCGCGCGCCGATGCCGTAACGACAGGGGAAACGAAGCGCGATCATGCCGTCCCGCCTGCGCCAGCTTGCCACCGGTGGTCTTGCCAATCGCGCGATTCGCGGCGCGACATTGCTGTGTCGCTTTGCCTTGTCATTTTACGTCGTCAGCATGCTGGGGCTGCGCGCGGCGGGCGTGTTCGGGCTGGCGTTGGGGGCGATCGGCATCTTGCCTGCCGCGGTCGGGTGGGGACTCAATTATTTCCTGTCGCGCGACGTGGTGGGGCTGGCGCCCGACCAGGCGATGCCGCTGATCCGCGCCCGGCTGACGGTGACGATCGGGTCGCTCGCGCTGGTGACGGCGGTGGCGCTGGCGGTGGTGGCGATCGCGCCGGGGCTGGCGTCGACCGATGCGACGACGCTGGCGCTGATCATCGCGCTGCTGTGGTTCGAGACATTGGGCCTCGACAGCTATATGGCGCTGATCGGGCTGGAGCTTGCCTTTCAGGCTAATCTCATCGTGTTCGTGCGATCGGCGCTGTGGATCCCGCCGCTGATCCTGGTGGGGCTGGTGGCGCCAGCGACGCGAACGCTCGACATGATCTTTGCAAGCTGGGTGGCGAGCCACATCCTGTCGCTGGGCCTTTTGGCCTATTGCCTGCGCCACTGGCCGGTCATTCAGGGCTGGCGCCAGCCGCTCGCGGTGCCGCGCACGCTGGCGGCGCGATTGCGCCAGAGCTGGTTCATCTATTTCAGCGATCTGGGGCTTGTCGGCCTTATTTATGTCGACCGTTTCGTGGTCAGCGCCGTGCTGGGGCTGGCGGCAACCGGGATTTACAGCTTCTATTGGTCGATCACCAACGCGCTACAGACCCTGGTGTCGACGGCGATCGTGCAAGTGGCGTTGCCCCGCCTGTTTCGCGCGCATCGCGACGACAGCCCGGCGGCATGGCGCGCGCTGCTGGTGCGCGAGGTCGGTCGCACACTGCTCTATGCGGGTGTGTTGAGCGTGGTGCTGTTTGTGGCGACCGAGGCAATTGTGGCGCTGAAGCCCGGGCGCTTTCCGCCGGCGCGGCTCCTGCTGGTGCTGCTGCTCCTGGCGGCGGTGGTGCGCGCAGGGTCGGACATGCTCAACGTCGGCATCACCAGCACGCGGCGCGACCGCGCCTATGCGATCACCAATGTGATCGGCATGGTGACGGCGGTGCTGCTCAGCCTGATCCTGCTCAAGACGGTGGGGTTGATCGGCGCGGGCGTGTCGGCGTTGCTGACGGCGCTGGGCCTGTTCGTTATCCGCGCGGGCTATTTGTGGCGCGTGGCGGTGATGCCCGACGCGGCTAGCCCGGTCGCCGCATCTGAAACCGGCCGTCCGAGTTCAGCGTGAAATAATCGCCCCAGCCGCCGCCGCGCATCACCGGATCGGCGGCGAGCGTGTCATAGCTGCCGTCGCGAATCAGCGCGGGATCGATATGGATGCCGACGACTTCGCCGAGCACGAGGCTGCTCGGCGTCTCGCGGCCCTCGGCATCGGTCAGCCGCAGCGTCTGGGTGTGGCGGCATTCAAACGCCACCGGGCTTTGTGCCACGCGCGGCGCCGCGACCAGGCGCGAGGGCGCGGGGGAGAGGTCGGCAAGGGCGAATTCGTCCACCTCTGCCGCCACCATCGCCGATGACGCATTCATCGCCTCGGCAAGCGGGCGCGTCACCAGATTCCACACGAAAACGCCCGTCGCCTCGGCATTGGCTGCGCTGTCCTTCCAGCCGATCGACGCGAAGCCGATGATCGGCGGTGAATAGTTGAACAGCATGAAGAAGCTGTAGGGCGCAAGGTTATAGGTTCCTGTTGCGCTCACGCTGCTGATCCAGCCGATCGGGCGCGGCGCGACGATGGCGTTCAGCGGATCATGGGCGAGGCCGTGGCCGTGCCTTGGCTCGTAGAAATGGTGCTCTGGCGTCTTGGTCATGGGGTCTTCCGTATCCCGTCATTATCGGCCACCGTAGGCCGAGATATGCAGCGGCCCGCGATTTGGCCATGGGAGAAGCAGGCGGCATGAACGATGTAACGATGGACCCTGTCGCGGGTGAGCCGGCGGCACCGGCGGCGCCCGCTCCGGCTGCCACCAGCGCGCCGGTTGCCGGCAGCTTTCTCTACAAGCACAAGCTGATGACGCGGCTTTGGCACTGGACCAATGTCTTTGCGATTTTCGTCATGATCGGCAGTGGCTTGGGCATCCTCAATGCCTATCCGCACCTCAATTGGGGTGATTATGGCGCCAATGTCGATCATGCCTGGCTCGATCTGCCGCACTGGCCCAGCTGGATGACCATTCCCGGCAGCTACAACCTGTCACTGTCGCGGCGCTGGCATTTGTTTTTCGCGCTGGTGCTGGCCTTCAACCTGCTGATCTTCATGATTGTCAGCCTGCTGAACCGGCATTTCCAGCGCGATTTGACGATCAAGGCAAAGGAATTGAGCCCGGCGCATCTTTGGTATGACATCAAGGAACATGCCGCGTTCCGCTTTCACGACCCCGCCAATCCCGGCGCGTTCAACGTGTTGCAGAAAATCGCTTATGCCAGCGCCATCTTCATCCTGATCCCGCTGGTGATCCTGACCGGCCTCACGCTGTCGCCCGGCATGGACGCCGCGTGGCCGTGGCTGGTCGAGCTGTTTGGCGGGCGGGCATCGGCACGCTCGATCCATTTTCTCGCGATGCTGGGCATCATCGGCTTCATCATCGTCCATCTCGCGCTCGTCATCCTGGCGGGGGCGTGGAACGAAGTGAAATCTATGTTCACCGGCTGGTGGCGCGTCCCTGAGGAGCATTGAGATGACGACGATACTTACCCGCCGGACGCTGGTGACCGGCGCGGCGACGGGCGCGGGGCTGCTGCTGTCGGGGTGCGACCGGCTGATCCAGAATGATAGCGTGCGCAAGATCATCTATGCGGAAGACGGCATCCACGGGTCGCTGCAACGCGCCCTGTCGAGCCATGACTCGCTGGCAAAGGAATTTTCGCCCAGCGAAATGTCGCCGGTGTTCCGGGTCAATGGCAGCTCAAACCCCAACAAGCCCGAATATGACGCGCATGTCGCCAACAACTTCGCCGATTGGAAGCTCAGGATCGACGGGATGGTCAATCGCCCGCTCGACATCAGCCTGGCGCAGTTAAAGTCGCTGCCCAATCGCGCCCAGATCACCCGGCATGACTGTGTCGAGGGGTGGAGCGCGATCGGCAAATGGCAGGGGCCGATGCTCGGCTCGATCTTGAAGGCGGCGGATGTGCGCAACACCGCGCGCTATCTGATCGTCCATTGCGCCGATAATTACCACAATACCTCGCCTTATTATGTCTCGATCGACATGTTCGACGCGTTCCACCCGCAGACGATCCTTGCCTGGGCGATGAACGACAAGCCGCTGACGGTGGGGCATGGCGCCCCCATCCGCCTGCGCGCCGAGCGGCATCTGGGCTATAAGCAGGCCAAATATGTCATGCGGATCGAGGCGACCGACCGGCTGGAGGGTCATTATGGCGGGCATGGCGGCTATTGGGAGGACCATGTCGATTACGACCAATATGCCGGGATTTAAGCGCGCTGGCTGCTTGGGATGTCGCCCTCACCCTTCCCATCGCTAGCGCGATGGGCCCCTTCCCTCTCCCGACGGGAGAGGGAGGGAGCGCCAAAGGCGCGGAAGGGTGAGGGTGATTCCAGAGGCTACCATCCGGATCGCAT
>JBOFDB010000166.1:0-2107 GCA_051646545.1 Sphingomonas sp. | reverse complement strand
TAGGTCTTGGCGGCGCTGTCAAATTCCAGCACGCGGACCGTCTGCTCGTCATTGGGCACCAGGATGCGTTCCCATTTCTTGCCGTTTTCGGCCTATTGGGTGCGGTCGTTGATGCAGCCGTCGCGGCCATAATCCAGCGTGACATCGGCCGGCGTCGTCAGGTTGATGCGGCTGCGCTCAGGCACGATGTGGCAGACATAATGGCCATAGCCCTGATCGATAGTTGCAGTGCTGACCGGGGTCGGCTCGGGGACGGCGACGGTGCCGGCGGGCCGCGTCAGAAACGTCACCGCGCTGGCGAGGAACAGCACGCCGCCCGCCGACACGGCCCAGATTGCCTCGCGCTGCTGCCCGCGCATCTCAAGCATGCCGGCGCCGCCCACCGCCAGCGCCCCCAGCACGAGCAACACTGCGGCAATCGCGATCACATTCTCGATATGGCGCTCCAGCTTGGCGCGGGCGGCATCCATCGCTTGTTCGCGCGCCAGCGTTGCCTTGCTGTCGGCGACCTGCGCGGCGGCGACTTGTGCGTCGGCGGCAGCAGCGGCGGCTTCGCGATCCTGGCGCAGCCGCTCCTCAATGCTGGTGCAGGGCAGCGCGACTTGCGCGATCGGTTGCTTGGCCTTGGCAAGGAAAGCGAGCAGCTCGGCATCGGCAATGGCAAAGCCAAAGGTCGAATCGCCTTCCTCGGCCTTGGTCAGCGCGGAATTCACGCCGATCACGCGGCCGCACCGATCCAGCAACGGCCCGCCCGAATTGCCGCGCGCGATGCTGGCGGTGTGGAGGAACACCCGAACGCCCGTCAGCGTCCGATTGCCGGCAAAGCCGCCCTGGGTGCGTACCGGCGACGATGGCTTGATATAATCCGCCGCCGATTGCGCGGTGGCAAGGTCGACATTGCCGGGATAGCCCAGCGCGATCACTTGCTCGCCATCGGTAACCGGGCCGCCATAAACCGTCAGCGGCGGCAGGCTGGTGCCCTTGAATTCGATCAACGCCAGGTCGCGCTGCGCATCATAAGCGATCAGCTTGCCCTGGTAGCTTTTGTCGCCTTCCGATGGCACCACGCCAATCACGACATTGGCGGGATAGCGCGCCGCCAGTTCAACGACATGCGCGTTGGTGACGATGCGGTTGGGGGAGACGGCAAAGCCGCTGCCATGGCCAAAGCCGACCACCTCGCCCTCCGCCGTGGCGATGGTGACGACCCGCACCACACCCCGGCTGGCGGCGGAAATATCATCGGCGCGCGCCGGCGCGGCAAGGCCGACGCTCGCCAGAATCACTCCCAATAATGCCAACAGCGCGCGCATGGCGCGTGTTTGCGCAATTGGCGGGGCTGCGGTCAAAGGAAATTATACGGATCGACGTCGACCGTGACGCGCACCTTGGCGGGCCAGTCAATGCCGCCCAGCCAATCGCGAATCGCGTCCTGCACGTCAAAGCTGCGCCGGGCATGGACCAGCAGGCGAAAGCGGTGGCGACCGCGCAGCATGGCGAGCGGGGCGGGGGCGGGGCCATAGACCATCATCCCCTCCAGCTCGGGCGCGGCCTGTTTGATGGCGCGCGCCCAATCCTGCGCGGCGACCTTGTCTTCCGACGAGATGATGATGGCGGCATAACGGCCAAAGGGCGGCGCATCGGCAAAGCGCCGCGCCTCGGTTTCGGCAGCGTAAAAGGCGTCGGCATCGCCTTTGACCAGCGCCTCCATCACCGGTGCATCGGGCCGGTGGCTCTGGATGAACACGCGCCCGGGCTTGGCGCCCCGCCCGGCGCGCCCGGCGACCTGGCTGATCTGCTGAAAGGTCCGCTCCGCCGCGCGCAAATCACCACCGTCGAGCCCCAGATCGGCGTCGATGACTCCGACAAGGGTCAGGTTGGGGAAGTGATAGCCCTTGGTGACAAGCTGGGTGCCGATGACGATGTCGATATCACCCGCTTCCATCCGGCCGACAAATTCCGCTGCCTTGGCGGGCGACCAGATGGTGTCGGACGTTACCACCGCGCGCTTTGCCTCTGGCCATAGCGCCGCGACTTCATCGGCGATGCGCTCGACGCCGGGGCCGCAGGCAACGAGCGAGTCTTCATTGTCGCATTCGGGGCATTT
>JBOFDB010000457.1:0-15427 GCA_051646545.1 Sphingomonas sp. | reverse complement strand
TCGCAGCCGCCGCCGATCGTGATGTCCATATTGTCGATGATGATCTGCTTGGCGGCGGTGGCGATCGCCATCAGGCCGCTGGCGCATTGCCGGTCGATCGACATGCCGGGCACCGAGACGGGCAGGCCGGAGCGCAGCGCGACGTTGCGACCGATATTGCCGCCTTGCACCCCCTGCTGCAGCGCCGCGCCCCAGACGAGATCGTCAACCTCATCGGCGGCGATGCCGGCGCGCTCGACCGCCGCCTTGACCGCGTGGCTGGAGAGGGTCGGCGACGGCGTGTTGTTGAACCCGCCGCGATAAGCGCGGCCGATGGGGGTGCGGGCAGTGGAAACGATGACGGCGGAACGCATGGGTCTTTCTCCTCAGGCGGCGGGGAAGCGCGCCGCATTGGCTTCTAGGGGCAAATCGAGCGCGCCGCAGATCAGCGCCACGCCATGGTAAAAGGCAACCAGCTGGATGATCTCGAGCGCTTGTTCCTCACTGAAATGAGCGGTCAGCGCACCCCATTCAAGCTCGGTCAGCTTCTTGTGATCGAGCAGCGCATCGACGGTGGCGATCAGCACGCGCTCGGCGGGGTCTTCCCAGGCGGGGTCGCTGGCATCGCCCAGCACGGTGGCGCGCACCTGCGCCTCGGTCAGGCCGATATGCGGTGCGAACCCGGCGACATGGATGCCCCATTCATATTCGCAGCCGGTTTTCGCCGTGGTGCGATCGATGACGATTTCCCGCGCGCGCATTGATAGCGGCGAGCCCTTGTCGAGCAGCGACCCGCCGGTGAACTTGGTCCAGGCGCGGTCATGCTTGGCGAGCGTGGTGAACAGCACCAGCGGATCGGCGCCGCGCATCAGCACCTTCATCCGCTGAGCGAATTCGTCGGGATAGGGTTTTTGCAGCGGTGTGATGCGGGTCATCGGAACCTCCTTCTCCCCTCCCGCTTGCGGGAGGGGCCGGGGGTGGGCCCCCGACTTCCTCAATTGAGAGCCGGGGTGAGGCTGAGCGCCCACCCCTAACCCCTCCCGCAAGCGGGAGGGGGATTAGTTGCTCAAACGAAAATCTGGCTGATCCATTCGGCGATCATTGCGGGCTTGTCCTCGCCCTCGATTTCGACGGTGAATTCGTTGGTCTGCTGCCACTGGCCGGGTCGCTTTTCAGTGAGCTCGAGCAGCTTGAAGCGCCCGCGCACGCGCTTGCCCGAGCGGACCGGCTGAAGGAAGCGGACTTTGTTGCCGCCATAATTGACGCCCATCTTGACGCCCTCGATCGTGGGCGCGTCGATCACCTTGCTTGCCAGCACCGGCATCAGCGACAGCGTGAGAAAGCCGTGCGCGATCGTGCCGCCAAAGGGGGTGAGCTTGGCCATTTCGGGATTGACGTGGATGAACTGATGATCGCCCGTCGCATCGGCGAATTTGTCGATCATTTGCTGGCTGACCTCGACCCAGTCCGATACGGTTTCCTGGCCAATGCGGCTGGCGGCCATTTCCTGGATCGTTATGGACGACATCGCCAATTCCCCTCCGATGGATTTCAGCGCATAGCGCGGAGCCTTCCCATAAGCCCGGGGGCGTGCCCCCGGCAAGCCCGACAAGACCGGAAAACGGAAAATGACCTTTGACGTAACGTCCTCTCCCCGTGAATCCATGGCAAAGCTGCACCGCGCGCCCGAACCCGATGTTCTAAAACCACTTCTCGCGCGTGCCGCCGCCACCCCCGACTCGCGCGAACGCATTTTGACGCATGCGGCGGGGCTGCTTGCCGATTTGCGCGCGGCGCAGGGCAAGGGCTGGGTCAACCAGTTCCTGCAGGAATATCGGCTGAACAGTTCCGAAGGCGTCGCGCTGCTGAGCCTGGCAGAGGCATTCCTGCGCGTGCCCGATCCCGAAACCGCCGACCTGCTGATCGCCGACAAATTGGGCGATGCCGATTGGCGGGCGCACACCGGCAAGTCCAACTCGCTGCTGGTCAATTCGGCGACCTGGGGGCTGGTGATCGGCCGCGCGCTGGTGGGCGAGGGGGAGCGGCAATCGGCGCTGCGTCGTCTGATCAGCCGCGCCGGCGAGCCGTTCGTGCGCCAGGCGGTGGGCGCCGCGATGCGGATGATGGGCGAGATTTTCGTGATGGGCCGCACCATCGACGAAGCGATGGCGCGGATGGCCAAGCCCGACCATGCCGGCTTCACCGCCAGCTTTGACATGCTGGGCGAGGCGGCGCGGACCAAGGCCGATGCAGAGCGCTATTTCCGCGCTTATGAACAGGCGATCGATGCGGTCGGCGCGCAGGCGGCGGCGGGGCATTCGATTTCGGTCAAGCTCTCCGCGCTGCATCCGCGCTACGAAGTCGCGCAATGGGATGACTGCGTGCCCGCGCTGACCGAGATGCTGGAAGCGCTTGCCACCCGCGCGGCGCGCCACGGCATCCCGCTCACGGTCGATGCGGAGGAGAGCGAGCGGCTCGAGATGAGCCTCGACATCATCGGCGCGGTGGCGGCGCTGCCCGCGCTCAAGGGCTGGGACGGCTATGGCATGGCAGTGCAGGCCTATGGCAAGCGCGCGCGCCCAGTGATCGCCTGGGCGAATGCGCTTGGCCGGGTGATGAACGTCCGCCTCGTCAAAGGTGCTTATTGGGACAGCGAGATCAAGCGTACCCAGGTCGAGGGGCTGGCCGATTATCCGCTGTTCACGCGCAAGGCGGCGACCGATGTGTCGTACCTAGCCTGCGCGCGCGACATGCTGGAGGCCGAGCATATCCGCCCTGCCTTCGCCAGCCATAATGCGTTGACCGTCGCGACGATCATCGACTGGGCAGGCAATTCGCGCGATTTCGAATTCCAGCGGCTGCACGGCATGGGTGACGGGCTGTACGAGCGGCTGGTGCGCGAGCATGGCTATCATTGCCGCATTTATGCGCCGGTCGGCGGGCATCGCGATCTGCTCGCCTATCTGGTGCGGCGCCTGCTGGAGAATGGCGCCAATTCGTCGTTCGTCCACCAGCTGGCCGATGAGCGGCTGAGCGAAGCCGAGCTGCTCGCCGACCCGGTCGAAAAGATCGCCGGCGTCGGCGGCGCGCGGCACCCCAGCATACCGCTGCCGATCGACTTGTTTGGCGATCGCAAGAATTCGAGCGGGATCGATCTGAACGATCGCGGGGTGTTGGCCGATATCGCAGGCAAGGTCGCCCGACCCCAACCGTTCGTGTCGAGCGAAGTCGAGACACTGCGCGACCCGCTGGCGGCCCGTCCCTCGACGTTGCTCGGGACGAACGGGGATCACCGAGATAGGGCTGCTGCCGCCATCACCCGCGCCGCTGCCGCCTTTCCCGCCTGGTCCGCCACCCCGCTTGCCGAGCGTGCCGCGTGCCTTGATCGCCTCGCCGACAGTCTCGAAGCCCATCGCGACGAGCTGATGGCGATCTGCGTGCAGGAGGCGTTCAAGACGATCCCCGATGCGCTGGGCGAAGTGCGTGAGGCTGCCGATTTCTGCCGTTATTACGCCCAGCAAGCCCGTTCCGGCCTCCAGCCGGTCGAGCTTCCCGGCCCGACGGGCGAACGCAATGTGCTCCGCATGGAAGGGCGCGGCGTTTGGGCGACGATTGCGCCGTGGAATTTCCCGCTTGCGATTTTCCTTGGGCAGACCGTGGCGGCGCTGGTGACGGGCAACACCGTCGTCGCCAAGCCCGCGCCGCAAACGCCGCATATTGCTGCCCGCGCGGTCGAGCTGGCGCATGAAGCGGGCATTCCCGCCGATGCGTTGATCCTTGCGCCTGGCGGGCCAGAGGTCGGCGCGGCGCTGGTCGCCGATCCACGCATCGCCGGCGTCGCCTTCACCGGATCGACGGCGACGGCCAAGAAAATCGCGCGCGCGTTGCTGGCAGATGATAGCCGCCCGATCGTGCCGCTGATCGCAGAGACCGGCGGCATCAACGCGATGATCGTCGATTCAACCGCGCTGCCCGAACAGGTCGTGGCGGATGTGGTGACCAGCGCCTTCCGATCGGCGGGGCAACGCTGTTCGGCGCTGAGGCTGTTGCTGCTCCAGGAAGAGATTGCCGAGGGCGTGATCGAGATGCTGGCCGGCGCAATGGACCTGCTGCGCCTGGGCGACCCCGCCGATCCCGCCACCGATATCGGCCCGGTGATCGATCAGGCCGCCTATGACCGGCTGATGGCCTATCGCGCCAGCCAGGCGGACCGCATCGTCAAGACGCTGGCTGCGCCCGCCACGGGGCGTTTCGTGCCGCCCACGCTGATCCGCCTCAATGATATCGGCGACCTGACGCAGGAATGGTTTGGCCCTGTCCTCCATGTGGCGACCTGGCCGGCGGGCAAGCTTGCCGAAACCATCGCGGCGGTGAACGCCAAGGGCTATGGCCTGACGATGGGCCTGCACAGCCGCATCGCGCGCGCCTGGGATCTGGCCGAAGGCGCGGTGAAGGCGGGCAATCTCTACATCAACCGGTCGATGATCGGCGCGGTGGTGGGCAGCCAACCCTTTGGCGGCGAGGGGCTTTCGGGCACCGGCCCCAAAGCGGGCGGCCCGCATTACCTGCCGCGCTTCTGCGTCGAGCGGCACGTGTCAACCGACACGACCAGCGCGGGCGGGAATACGACTCTGCTGAGCCTGGATGAGGTGGATTAAGCCGCTGGCTAGCCCTGGGTTCGTCACCCCGGCTTCAAGCCGGGGTCCCGCTTCTTCTTATGCCTGGCCCCGTAGCGGGACCCCGGGCCAAGCCCGGGGTGACGATGTGTCTATTGGCTCGCCGCCCCTACGCCCCCCGCCGCCGGATATGGCATCACCATCGTCCCGTCGGGCGCGGCGGTGAAGGTGGTTTGTGTCGGATAAGCAAACTGAATGCCTTCCCTGGCAAAGCGCGCGGCAATGGCGAGGCCGACGGCGTGGCGCAGCTTATAGCCGGTATCGTAATCGGTCGGTCCGTCAAATTCGAGCTCAAAGTCGAGGCTGCTCGCGCCAAAGCCGACAAAGCCCGAACGGACAAAGCTCGCGCCTTCCTTGCGCACCACCTCGCGCAAGATATCCGGCAAGCGCGTCAGCAGCTCGGTCGGGGTCTGGTAAATGAGGCCGAGCTTGAAGGTATAGCGACGGTAGTCGCGCAGCGTGATGTTCTGGATTTCCTTGTCGAGCAATTGGCGGTTGGCGATGATCCGCTCTTCGCCCGTCGGCGCGCGCAGACGCGTCGATTTCAGGCCGATCGCGATCACCGTGCCGGTTGTCTGGTCATAGCTGATCGTGTCGCCACGCCGGAATGGCCGGTCGAGAATGATGGCAAGCGCGGCGAACAGATCGGCGAAAATCCCCTGCGCGGCAAGGCCGATGGCGATGCCGCCAATGCCCAGGCCGGCGACCAGGCCCGTCACGTTGACGCCGAGATTGTCGAGCACCACGATCAGCGCGATGGCGAACACCGCAAAGCTTACCAGTACGCGGATCACGCCAATCGCGCTCGCCAGTGCTTCGCCGGCATAATTGCCCGGCTGCGCATTGCGCTCGATCGCGCCGAGGATCAGCTCGCGCGCCCAGATCGCGCCCTGGATGACGAAGGAAATGGTGAACAGGCCATGGATCAACGCCGGGATGGGGGCGGGCGGCCGAGCAATCCCTTCGCTCAGCTGCAGCGCGAGTATGACGATGAAGCTCGGCATGGTGCGGGCAAAGGTCGCGCCGAACAACAGCCACCAGTCGTGCTTGCCCGGTCGTTCGCGATTGCAATAGCGCACCAGCAAGCTGCGCAGCCCGAACAGCACCGTGATGATGGCCGTGGCCAGCACGGCGGCAACGATCAGGCCAATCCAGTGGTGGCTGAACCAGCGATGCGTAATGTCCCAGGTTGCGGCCGGATCGAAATCGACATCGGGAACGGAAAGATTGGCCAGCACGGGCGCGGTCTTGATCGTCATTGGCTCAACATGCCTGCCGGGTTGGGCGCTATGCAAGAGGGGCCGGGGCTAAACCCCTGGCAAGAGCGAAAGGTTCAGCATCGCCGCTTTAGCCCGCCATTGCGGGCTGGCGGACGCTTGCGGCAGGTGCGGGCTTGCGCATCGGTCGCCAGCGCGCCTCGGCGCGCTTGCGGCCGAGATAGGTGTCGAGCCCGATCTGCGCGCCGATCAGCATGTAGATAAAGGGCTGAAACGCAATGCCGACAAAAGCGGCACCCAGCAGATAAATGAGATGCGCCGCCTGCAACGCACCCGCCAGCGCGCCGCCCCATAATGTCGCTTTCGGTCCCTTCAGATAGCGCCGCCGCAGGATTTCCATACGGAACAGCCCGCTCACATTGATGATCAGCCACAGGATCAGGCCGGGATAGCCCTGTTCGCCCAGCATCTCGAAATAGGCGCTGTGGAATGCGCGGGCCTGGTCATATTCGGGGGTCAGCGTCACTTTGCGGTTGCTGCTGTCGCCCTCGACCTTCTCGGTTTCGAAGCGGATGCGGTTCTGGCGATAGGTTTCAAAGCCGCCGCCAAACGGATGCGTCTTCACATAATCGAGCGTCCAGTGCCAAACCGCGACACGCGTCGAGGCTGAGCTATCGCTTTTATACCCCGCAATCGTCTGCATCCGCGCGAGGAACGCCGGCGGCAACAGCGGCACCGAGGCCAGGCCGAGCGCGGCGATAATGCCAAGATAGGCAAAACGCCGCTTCGCATCGCGCAACAGCAGGACAAACAACAGGCCGACGCACAGCAACCCCGTCCGTGCCGCGGTGCCGACCGGCATCAACAGGCACGCGAATACCAGGGCATAGCAAAAGGCCTTCACTTTCCAGTCGGGCGGAAAGATCGTGCCATAGCGCGTGAACCACAGGATGATGGGGACGATCGCGACGGCGACGGCGGATATCGTGCTGCCTTCGTAAAGGCCGCTGTTATTGGTCACCATCAGATTGAGTTCGCCATAGCCGCCGCCGGTCGCCAGCGTCTTGACGCCGCCGACGATGATGATCGACGCCGCCGACAGGATCATGAACAACAACAACGCTTCGATGCGCAGCCGCGTGCGCAGTGTGAGCGGCAGGAAAATCGCGAAGGCGAGCGCTTTCCACACCCAGTCCCATTTGTCCGCCGCCTCGACGGGGAAGTCGGCATAGCGCGTGGAGACGCCGCAATAGATCAACAACGCGAGCAGCAAAAACTGACGCGGCGCGACGCGGCTGTCCTTCTTGTCGTCAAACAACAGCCAGCCGCCCACCGCCATCACCACCGCGATCAGCGAAATCGGCACCGAATTGAGCAAGAGATAGGTCAGCCGCTGCGGGCTCACGATGTCGATATAGACATAGACCAGCACCAGCAGGAACGGCCGCCTGAGGCCCATGCCGAAAATCGCGGCCAGGAAGGCGATGAAGGCAAGGTCACGCATCGCGCTGGCCGGACTTGCCGGGGCGAGCTTGCGGGGACAGCGAGCTCGACCCGTCCGGCTCGCTGGCCGTTGCCGTTTCGCTGTCCAGGTCGCGGCGCCGCAACAGGATGATCGCCGCGATCAGCATCAGCACATGGGTTAGGCCAAGCGCGAAATTGTCGATCATGCCTGCACCCGGCCCTTTGCCCGCCCGCGTTTATCCGCCGTGCTGCATTAACCAGACCGAGTTGACGGGGCGTTAAACAGTAATGGCTAAAGACGTGGCCGAGATGCGCATTCTCCATGTCCTTGACCATGGTTTGCCGCTTCAAAGCGGCTACACCTTCCGCACCCGGGCGATTCTGAAGGCGCAGGCGGCGCGGGGCTGGACCGTTGCTGCCGTCACCGGTCCCCGCCATGGCGAAGCGCAGGTAAAAGCCGAAATTGTCGACGGCCTCGATTTCTATCGCACCGATCCGCCCCGCGCGCTGCCGTCGCCGCTCAGCGAGCTCAACGAAGTGCGGGTCTTTGCCCGCCGGCTGAGTGAGGTTGTCGATCGGTTTCGCCCCGATGTGCTCCATGCCCATTCGCCGGTCCTGTGCGCGTTGGCGGCGCTGTGGGCCGCGCGGCGCCACAAGCTGCCCGTGCTGTATGAAGTCCGCGCGCTGTGGGAGGATGCAGCGGTCGGCAACGGCACCGATCGCGAGGGCTCGCTGCGGTATCGCACCACGCGTGCGCTGGAACGCTGGGCGGTCGATCGCGTGGACGCACTGGCGGTGATCTGCGACGGGCTGAAGAGCGATTTCATCGCGCGCGGGGTTGATCCGGCGCGGATCACCGTGTCGCCCAATGGCGTCGACATGGATCTGTTCGGCGCGCCGATCGCCCCCGACAAGGCGCTCGCCAAGGCGATGGGGCTGGTCGGCAAGGAAGTGATCGGCTTTATCGGCAGCTTCTATGATTATGAGGGGCTTGATGATCTGATCGCGGCGATGCCGCACCTCGTCAGCCAGCGGCCCAATGCGCATCTGTTGCTCGTCGGCGGCGGTCCCGCCGAAAAGCTGCTGCGGGCCCAGGCCAAGCTGACCAATGTCGCCGCGCATATTCATTTCGCCGGTCGCGTGCCGCACCATGCCGTCGAACGCTATTACAGCCTGGTCGATGTGCTGGCCTATCCGCGCAAGGCGATGCGGCTGACCGAGCTGGTCACTCCCTTAAAGCCTTTGGAAGCGATGGCGCAGCGGCGGCTGGTCGCGGCGTCGGATGTTGGGGGGCACCGCGAGCTGATTCGCGATGGCGATACCGGCACGCTTTTCCCGCCGGGCAATCCTGTGGCGATGGCGGCGGCGCTCAACGATCTGCTTGCCGATCGGTCGGGCTGGGAAGCGCGGCGGGCGCGCGCGCGCACCTTTGTCGAGGCCGAGCGCAATTGGGCAAATAATGTCGGGCGTTACGTCCCTGTTTACCAAAAACTAATCGAGAAAGCCGATAGTTCGGCATCATGGTTGCGCAAACCCATCACCACCAGTTGACCGTGCCGATCGCCCCCGTGCTGGGCGCGGTGATTGGTCTGGCCGCCGCCCTTGCCGTGGGGCTGATTCCCGCCGACCTGATCGAAGATGCGATGATCGCGAGCGGCCTGCCCGCGATCCTTCCCGCCGCCGAGCCCCCGCTCGGGCTGACCGCGCGGTTGGGGCTGGTGTTCGTGACGGCGGGGACAATTGGTCTCAGCGGTTGGTTTCTGTTTTTCCTGATATTGGGGTCGCGCACCCTGGGTATTGGCAGCGCCGATCGCGATAGTGAGGATCGCGCCGTTCCGGTGCTCCGCCGTTCGGACGCGCATCCCGATGCGCCGCCGCGCCGCCCGTTATTTGCGACCGAGGATCTGGGCACGCCCTTCCTGGAAATCCGCGCGCCGCTGGCCGACCCCGCGCCTGCCGGGTCGTTCGCCATGCCGGTCGACGCCGCGCTCGACGTGCTCGTACCGACGCCGCCGCTGCACCCGGTTGAGCGTGCCCTTCCCGATGATCTGGAAACGCCCATCGCTGATTATGCGCCCATCGCGTCCAACGACGATGGTGTGCCGATGGCGATGGACGATGTGCCGCCGCCCGCGCCCGCGCCGATTTCGCGCCCCCTGGCGCTAGGCGCCAATGAACGGTTCGAGACGTTTGAGCTGACCCCATTGACTCGCTCGGCGGCGGAAACCGCGCCGATGCCGATCCGTCCCGCCGCCCCGCTGGCAAGCCGCGATACCGATGCAACCATCACCGCGCTGCTCGCCCGTCTGGAACGCAGCGTGGCGGCGCGTGATCCGCAGGAAACGCCGTCGGCGCCCGCCCCGCGATCGCTCGATGATACGCTGGGCGCCTTGCGACGCATGGCAACCCGGGCCAGCGGCTGACGTTGACCATAAGAGGCGGGCGCCTAGCCCTCTTCCACCGTCAAGATGCTGAGGGTGGCGATCATCGCCCCGGCGTCGCGGGCAATCGCATCGACGATCAAGTCCGCAACCAGATGACCCGGCACGGCAAATTCCGCTTCAGGCAGCTGCGCCAACCAGGCCTCGGCCGCCGCATCTGCGGTCATCATCACCTGAATTTCGTGCCGCATTCCTGAAAAAGTGGCGCTGGCCCAACGATGGGCGATTGCCCTGGTAACGACCGCGCTTGCCGCTTGTCGCCGCGCATTGGCTTCAATGGCGCGGATCATCAGCGCGCTCGCGTCTCCCCGCGCCAGCATCAGTGCAGCTCCTTATGCTCATGCGCGGCGATGAAGGCCTCGACCCGCGCGACCATGCGCGGTCCCGGCTCCCGGCCGCGGCGCAAATCGCCCACCAGTCGCGGATCGCGCACCGCCAGACGGCCAAAGCGCGTTGCCGGCATGTGCGTGCGGCGCAGAAACCCATCAATTTTCACCATCAGCGACATTCATGCCTCCATCGATTCGCTGTCAATGTTCTTGAAGTGTTCCAGGCAATCCAACTTGTCTAGGAAAAATCCTACGTCTATAGCAGCGGCGATGACGCAAGCCGATCCTCGCGCCGCGCTTGATGCGCTGGTCGTTCGCTATGGTGAGAGCTATGCGGCATTGTCGCGCATGATCGGGCGCAATCCCGCCTATCTGCAGCAATATGCCCGACGCGGGTCACCGCGCCACCTGCCTGAGCGGGAGCGCCGGTTGCTTGCCGACTATTTCAGGGTGGACGAAGCCGTGCTTGGTGGCCCAGCCGCGCCATCAGCGACAGCGGGGGGCATTGCGGTGCCGCGCATCGACGTTGTGGCGTCGGCAGGACCGGGCGGCCTGCTCGATAGCGATCGCGCGGCGGGCGAAACCATCATCGACCCTGCCCTGATCCGGCGGTTGCGGCTCGATCCTGCGCACCTATCGGCGATTACGGCTGAGGGCGAGTCGATGCTGCCTAGCGTGATGCCGGGCGATACGCTGCTGGTCGATCGTCGCGACCAACGGCTAACCGCGCGCGGCGGAATTTACGTTTTGCGCGCAGACGGCGTGCTGATGGTAAAGCGCGTCGCCCGCCACGGCAGCGTATTGGTGGTCACGAGCGATAATCCCGCTTACCCGCGCGTCGACGCTGCCGAGATCGATCTGGTTGGCCGCGTCGTCTGGCTGTCGCGGGCGCTGGGGTGACGCGCGGGGCGGTGCGTTATTGCGCTGGCGCGGGCGGATTATGGCTGTCCGCCGGGGCATGCTGGGCGTGCCTCGCCGCCCGGTGCATAGCCCGCACCGCGACGAGCAACAGCGCGATCGGGGCGAGCAGCAGGTAGAAAGCGGTCGTCCCGCCCATTGCCGCAAAGGTGCGGCCGACGATCAGCGAGCCGCTAGTACCGCCCAGCGCCGAAAAGACCACGATCAACCCGACCATTGGCGGCTGCTTCGCCTTGTCGAGCCCGCTCAGAATCGACGAATTGAGCGCCGGGTAGATCGGCGCCATCACCAGACCGATCAGCGGAAAGACAAAGGTGGCGGCGGGGGCATGGCGCCAATCCGCCACGGCATCGACATGCCCGGCGGCGAGTGGCAGCGCCAGCAGGATCAGCGCCGCCATGCCGATAAGGCAGCCGATCAGCAGCCGGAACGCGCCCGTTCGCCGCACCACCACCCCAGCGCCGAGTCTTCCCGCCGCCAGGCTGACCGCAAAGATCGAGGCAGCCTGCACGCTCATCGGCGCCGACAGCTTCAGGATTTCGCGGTTGAAGGTGGGCAGCCATGACCCCACGCCTTGTTCGACCAGCACGTAGAGAAAAATCGCGGCGACGAAGATCAGGATATCGCGCCGCCCGACCAGTGCCAGCATCTCGGCAAAATCCTCGGCAAAGCCACGCTGCGCGCCGCGCTGCACCCGGCTTTCGTCAAAGCGCGCGCTGGCGAGGAGCAGAATGGCGACAAAGCACGCGGCGGCGAGCACATAATAGACGTGCAGCCAGGCGGGATTGCCGGGGTGCGCCGCGTCGATAAAGGCGCCGAACAGCCAATAGCCGCTCAGCACGCCCAGCATGAAGACGCCTTCGACCAGGTTGAGCAGGCCGGCATGGCCATCCTCGCCCTCGGTCAGCAAGCCGACGAGCGAATAGACCGCGACCTTGGTAATCGCGAAGCTGACGCCGATCGCCAGGAACAGCAGCCGTGTCGTCCAGAAGCTGGGCACGATCGGCATGGCAAGGCAGGCAAGCCCAGCCAGCGCCAAGCCCGCCATCATGCCACGCCGCAGGCCAAGCCGATAAAGCTGCGACGCCACCAGAAAGCTGGTGATGGCGATCGGCAAGTCCTTGAAGCCTTCAAGCGTGCTCGCCGTCACCTTGTCGACGCCGAACGTCTCGATCGACTGCAGGATGACGGTGCCGACGCTGTTGAGCAGCACCGCGAACACGGCATAGCTCAGCATCAGCGCGATCTTCAGCCGGGTCGCCGCCATCCATCCGCTCCTTTAGGGGCAAGTTTCATCTTGCCGCGATGATATCGGCAGCTATTATGAAATGCATATCATCGCAAATCCAGCGCGATCTGCGGCATGGCATGATTGAGGGGTATTGTGGGGCGTCAGATCACCGTCGGGCAATTTGATCGCCTGCCCTTCGAGCCTGATTCCTGGCGGTTGATCGCGCGCGGCGCCGCGTTGCACGTGCCGCAAGGCGCGTCGGTCTTCACCATCGGCAACGGCTTTGTCGGAGTGCGCGGGCCGGGGGATGCGCCGGGCGCGCCGCGCGTTTACCTAAACGGCGTATATGAACGCGTGCCGATCCGCTATCATGAAGCGGCTTATGGCTATGCGCGTGAGAGCGACACGCGGCTGGCCGTCGCCGATGCCACTCAACCGCTTATTTTGATTGACGGGTCGCCGCTGCCGCCGCCAACGCGCGTCACGTTGGATCTGGCCAGAGGCGTGCTGACGCGCGAGATTGCGTTGGCGGAAGGAACGATCGAGCTCGAAACGCTCGCGGCGATGGAGCGGCCGGGCATCGTCGCCAGCCGCGTGCGGATGCCCCAGGCGCTGGCGGCGCGGGTGACGGTGGCGCCGCTGGTGTCGCCGCCGCCAGGTGCCGAACCGGCCATCGACACTGGCTTGCCCTATGATCCGCGCCTTGCGCCGGCGCTGGGTGGCAGCTTGTGGCATGAAGTCGCGGTGATCGCCGATACGGGCATCGCCGGTCGCGTCGATCGCCTGCCGGTCAGCGGCTTTGACGTGTCGGCGCTGGCCGCCTGTGATCCGGCTGACGATGGGCTGATCATCGATTGTTTCGCCGCTTATGCGGCGCGTCGCGACGGTGCGTCGCTCGATGCGGCGCGCACGGCGCTGGCGGAGGCGCGCGCCACGGGATTTACCGCATTGGCCGAAGCGCAGGCGACATGGTTTGCCGATCATTGGCGGCGATCAGCAATCGCGATTCCCGATGCGCCCCAGGCCGAACTCGCGGTTCGCCACGCGCTGTTCCAGCTGATCCAAGCGGCGGGGCATGACGGCCACAGCTCCATCGCTGCCAAGGGGCAGAGCGGAGAGGGCTATGAAGGCCATGTCTTCTGGGATGCCGATCTCTACGTGCTTCCCGTCTTTGCCTGGACCCGGCCCGAAATTGCGCGCGCGATGCTGACATGGCGGATCGCCGGGCTGGAGGATGCCTGCGCCAATGCCCGGCTGCTCGGCCAACAGCGCGGCGCGCTTTACCCGTGGCGGACGATCGGCGGCAAGGAATGCTCGTCCTTCTTCCCGGCAGGATCAGCGCAATATCATATCAACGCCGACATCGCTTTCGCGCTCGAAACCTATTTGTCGGTCACCGGCGACCGCACGATCCTGGCCGAAGGCGGCGCCGAGATGCTGGTCGAAACCGCGCGCATCTGGCTCGAAATCGGCTTTCACGATGCCGCGCGCGGCGCCTTTGTCATCAACCGCGTGACCGGGCCCGACGAATATTCGGCGATCGTCGACAATAATCTTTACACCAACATGATGGCGCAGCGGCATCTGCGCCTGGCCGCGCGCGAGGGGCTGGCGGCGGGGCTGATCGATGCCGACGAGGCCCAGGCCATGCGCGCGGCGGCCGACGCGATGCTGCTGCCCTTTGACGACGCGCGCGGCCTGTACCTGCAGGACGATGCGTTTTTCGGCAAACAGCCCTGGCCGTTCGACGCGACGCCGGAGAATCGCTACCCGCTGCTGCTCCATTACCATCCGCTGACCATCTATCGGCACCAGGTGGCAAAACAGGCCGACGCGGTTCTCGCGGTCGCCCTCAACCCCCAGCGGTTTGAGCCTGAAATGCGCCGTCGCATGGTGGCGGCATATGAGGCCGTGACGGTGCATGATTCGACGCTGTCCGCAAGCGCCTTTGCCATCGCCGCGGCGCGCGCCGGGGATGGCAAGCGGGCGGCGGATTATTGGCGCGTTGCGGCATTGACCGATCTTGCCAATCTGTTCGGCAATACCGATCATGGCCTCCACATGGCAGCGTTGGCGGGAAGCTGGAGCGCAATGGCGCTGGGCTTTGCCGGTCTATGCATTGACGGGGACACGCTATGCGTCGATCCGGTCGCGGTGCCCGGCGTTGCGCGATACAGTTTCACCATCGGCTTTCGCGGCGCGCGGATCAGGATTTCAATCGACGGCGCCGAGGCGCATTTTGCGCTGGAAAGCGGCGGCCCCGTTGCGGTGCGCCAGGGCAGGGGCCAGACCATTTTGCTGTCAAGCTGCGCAGCCAGCCCGGTTGACGCATGACGCATTTTCAGGCGGCGATTTTCGACCTTGATGGCGTGCTGGTCGATAGTGCGCGCGCGCATTATGTCGCCTGGAAACGCGTCGCGGATGAACTCGGCATTGCCTTTGACGAGCAGGCCAATGAAGCGCTGAAAGGCGTCGACCGGATGGGCTCGCTCGACCTGATCCTGCGACGGGGCGGGCTTGATCTGCCGCTTGCCGAGCGGGAGGCCATCGCCGCGCGCAAGAATGGCTATTATCTCGATGCGGTGGCGATGATGACGCCTGCCGACCAATTGCCCGGCGCTGCGATGCTGGTCGATGCGCTGCGGCGGCGGGGCTTGCGCTGTGCGCTTGCGTCGGCCAGCCGCAACGCGCCGCTGGTGCTCGCGCGGACCGACCTCGCCGACGCGTTTGATTATATCGCCGATCCGGCAGCGGCACGGCCCAAACCCGCGCCTGACCTGTTCGCCATGGGGGCAGCGGCTTTGGGCGTGGCCCCGGCCGCTTGCCTGGGTTTTGAGGATGCCGCCGCCGGCATCGCCGCGATCAAGGCGGCGGGGATGCGCGCGATCGGGATCGGCGATGCGGCGGTGCTGGTCGGCGCGGATATGGTGTTTCCGTCGACAGACAAGGTCGATGTCGAGGCAGTGCTGGCAGCTTGACCCTAGCCGTTGTCAGGTCAGCCCCATAGGCGAGCCCCGCGCGAATGTTCCCTAATGTTCCCACTGACCATGAACCCTGATCGACATCCGCCCGCGCTTTACAGCGTGATGGACGTAAGGTTGATCCGTCATTGCGAGCGAGAGCGAAGCAATCCAGCGCCCGGACCTGGATTGCTTCGCTCTCGCTCGCAATG
>JBOFDB010000328.1:0-2963 GCA_051646545.1 Sphingomonas sp. | reverse complement strand
CCCTGTCCCGCCGCCGTCGATCTGGTTGCCGATCTCGATCGGCTCTACACTGCGTCGGTTGAGCGGTTGCGTGCCGCGCTGACGGCCTATCTGTCGCACGGCACCCCGCCTGACCCCACACTCCGGGCAAGTGGGGCCTTTGCCTATCCTGAAATCCAGCTGACCTATCGCGGCGCCGATGGCCGCCCCACCCCACTGCGCTCGTTCGGGCGGCTGGTGTCGCCGGGGGAATATCGCATCAGCGTGACCAAGCCCGGCGTGTTCCGCGATTATCTGACCGAGCAATTGAGCCTGCTCATCGAGGATTATGACGTCGATGTGGTGGCGGTTCCCGGTCGGCAGGAAATCCCCTTCCCCTATGTGCTCGACGCGGGCGCCGCGCTCACTCTTGACGATGTCTCGGCGGCGGAGCTTGCGCAGCATTTTCCCGCGACCGAGCTTGCCTATATCGGTGACGAGACGGCGGACGGCCTGCTCGAAAATGTCGATGGCATCCGCCCGCTTGCGCTGTTCGATGCGTTGCGCACCGATTTCAGCCTGGCGCGGCTGAAGCACTACACCGGCACGCCCGCTGAGCACGTCCAGCGCTATGTGCTGTTCACCAATTATCACCGCTACGTCGATGAATTTGTCCGCTGGGCGGCCAGCCAGCTCGGCGAGGGCAGCCGCTTCACCGCGCTGTCGGGTGCAGGCGGCGTACTGTTCCGCGCCGGCGACGATATCGAGGCAGTGCTGGCGGACACCAGCGCCTGGCGGCGGCACCAGATGCCGGCCTATCACCTGATGGCGGACGACCGAACCGGCATCACCCTCGTCAACATCGGCGTCGGCCCGTCCAACGCCAAGACGATCTGCGACCATCTGGCGGTGGTGCGGCCCGAGGCGTGGCTGATGATCGGCCATTGCGGCGGCCTGCGCCCCAGCCAGCGGATTGGCGACTATGTGCTCGCCCACGCCTATCTGCGCGACGACCATGTGCTGGACGACGTGCTGCCCCCCGAAATCCCCGTGCCTGCCATTGCCGAGGTGCAGCAGGCGCTTGCCCGCGCCGCGCAGACGGTGTCGGGCCAATCCGGCGACGAGCTCAAGCGCCGTCTGCGCACCGGCACGATCGTGACCACCGACGATCGCAATTGGGAATTGCGCTATTCGCAATCGGCGCTCCGCTTTTCGCTGAGCCGCGCGGTTGGCATCGATATGGAGAGCGCCACCATTGCCGCGCAGGGATATCGCTTCCGCGTTCCCTATGGCACGTTGCTGTGCGTCTCCGACAAGCCGCTCCATGGCGAGCTCAAGCTGCCCGGCCAGGCCAATCGCTTCTATGAGCGTGCCATCGCCGAACATATGAAGATCGGCATCGAAGCGTGCGAGGAATTGCGCCGCGAAGGCGCCAAGCTGCACAGCCGCAAGCTGCGCGCCTTTAACGAGCCGCCCTTCCGGTAAAATGTGGCATTGCCAACGCCTCAATCGTCCCTAGGATCGGGTCAGATCGGCGGGAGACCATTGGATGGATCAGGTGGCGAACGTGGCTGATGTTGCCAAACCTCGCCGCTTTCACCGTTCGCTTTCCGGCCTGGGCGTCATCATCCTGACGCTGTCGGTGCTGTCGCCGGGGGTATCGATCTTCGTCAGCGGCGCGTCGATCCTGCAACAGGCGGGCACCGGTGTCGTGTTCGCTTTTCTGATCGGCGCCGTCATTTGTTATTGCCAGACCGCGCTGATCGCCGAACTCGGTGCCGCCTATCCCACCGCCGGTTATGACTATGCCGCGATCGGTCACGCAATTGGCGACTGGGCTGGCGCCACAATGTATATCGCCAACATCGCCGGCATGCCGATTTTCCTCAATCTGTCGGCAATCGGCATCGCGATTTACCTTGCCCCCTTCGGCATCGGCCTCGACGCGACGACGATCACGTTCATCACCATCGCGCTGGTCACCGGGCTGGCGATGCTCAACATCCGCACCAACGAATATCTGACCGGCATTTTCATGCTGATCGAATTCGGCGCGCTGGCGCTGGTGGCGGCGGTCGGCCTCTATCACGCGCAACCAGGCGCCGTGGCGATGGTGCTGCATCCCGTGCACCTCAGCAACGGAGTCTGGGTGGCTGCCGGAATCGGCGTGGTGGGGATTGCGATCAACAACGCGTCATGGGCGCTGGCGGGCGCGTCGCAGGCACTGATGTTCAGCGAGGACATGAAACGGCCCGAGACGATCGGGCGGATCATCCTGATCGCGTTTGTGCTGACCGTGATCTTCGAAACCGCACCGGTGGTGGGCACCATCGTCGGCGCGCACGACCTGAAGGCGGTGCTGGCGAATGACGCGCCTTTTGAAACCTTTCTGGCGGAATATCTGCCCGGCTTCATGCTCAAGCTGGTATCGCTGTCGATCGCGGTGGCGATTTTCAACGCGTGCCTTGCCGGGTTCATCGGCAATGCGCGCACGATTTTCAGCATGGGGCGGACTAGCCTGTTTGCAGCGCCCATCAATCGCGCGCTGACGCAGCTGACTGCGGGCACCGACGCGCCATGGGTCGCGCTGCTATTGCTCGCCGTTACCAGCGCAACGGTGACTTATCTGCCCATCTCGGTCAAAGTGTTGCTATTGTCGGGCAATTATACCGTGCTGACCGGCTTTTATGTGGCGGGTGTGCTGATCGGGCGGCGTAGCGGGCGGACCGGGCATGGCAGCTATCGCTCGCCATTCTTCCCGCTCATTCCCCTGTTGGGCATCGCGATAGTAATCGGCGAAGTCGTGATCCTGTGGCTGGATGCCGAAACCGGGCGCAAGTCGCTGTTCATCGTCTTGGCGATCTACCCAAGCGCCTATCTTTATTACCGGTTCGTGTTGATGCGGCGCCCCGGAGGTTGGGTGATGACGGGGCCGGACGACATCGACGCCATGGTCGCGCACGACGCCATCAAAGCCTAGGCGCCTGGCGGATCGGCGATCATCG
>JBOFDB010000595.1:0-1996 GCA_051646545.1 Sphingomonas sp. | reverse complement strand
GATTGCGTCGCCGGGGCGATCAAGTCAATCGACCAATAACGTTTCAGCGGCGAACCGTTCAGCCGATGCGATATCCAGTTCGATGACCCATAGATCGGGGTCGATACGGCGGCGACGCTGCCAATAATCGGCAATGGTTGCGGCGTCGGCAGCGACGGCAGGCCCCACCCGTGCCAGCCGCGCCACGCCATCGATGCCCGACTCGCGTTCGAAAAAGCCCGAAAAGCTCGACTTTTCAAATATCACCAGCAGGATACCGCCATCGTGCCGATCGCCCCTGGCGAGAACCATGGCAAGGCCACCCGCATCGTTGACGCGGCGGAGCAAGGCGCCCGCGCGCACATCCGTCGGCAGGCGCGCGCTCATGCCGTGGCGCGATAGCCCGGCAAGCTCGCCAGGGCAAAACGCGAGCGCATGAACGTGCCGGTGCCGCGCGCCACTTCCTCGCCGCTCGCGTCGATCAACCGCGCCTCGGCGATCAGGACGCGGCGTTGCCCGCTCAGCCAGCGCCCTTCCGCCACCGCCTCGCCAGCGCCGAGCGGCCGGGTGAACAGCAGGTTGAACGCCGTGGTCAGCAAGAAGCGATCAGTCACCAGGCTGTTGGCCGCATAAAATGCCGCATCGTCGAGCATCTTGAAATAGCTGGTGCCATGCACCGCGCCGCCAGCGTGAAAATACCGCTCGTCCATGCGGAAGCGGATTCGCGACACGCCGCTGGCGGTGATCTCCAGCCTTGAGTCGAACAGCTGGTTGATCGGCGCGGCAGTGTAAAGCGCCTCCAGCGCGCGGAAATGCGCCGACGCGCCGGCGATCACCCCGTCAGGCGGCGTCGCGGGCGTGGTCATGCGTCCACAGGGCATAAAGCGCGTCCGTCGACCCCGCCCCGCGCAGCTTGGCGACAAAGGCCTGGTCGCGCAGCCGCCGCGACACCCGCGCCAGTGCCTTCAGATGCTCGGCACCGGCATCGGGCGGCGATACCATCGCGAAGACAAGGTCAACCGGCAAAGCGTCGACCGCTTCGAAATCAATGGGCTGTGCCAGCCGCGCGAACAGGCCAGTCACTTGGCCCAGCCCCGCCAGCCGCCCGTGCGGAATGGCCACCCCGCCGCCAAAACCGGTCGAACCCAGCTTCTCCCGCTCGCTGAGCGCCAGCGTCACGGCGTCGGCATCCAGCCCGTGCGCGGCGGCGAGCGCAACGCCAATCTCCGCAAATAATGCCTTGCGAGTCTTGGCGACGAGCCCTTCAATAACGGTCGTTGGTGCCAGCAAATCGCTGAAATCGGTCATTGTCGTCCTTCGGACGGCCGATGGGCGCCCCGATAAGGGGCGCGGCATCGGCAACTGGTGGAGGTGGATTGGCGGCGCCCATACGCCCGATCCGATACTATTGAAAGCCCCAGAGCCGGTATGGATGCACTCAGCGGGAGCGTTGCGGCTCGACCCAGCCGATCGTGCCGTCACCCCGGCGATAGACCATGTTATAGGCGCCCGTTCCGCTGTTGAGGAACAACAGGGCGGCAGTATTGCGCAGGTCCAGCATCATCACCGCGTCCGACACTGTCGCCTGCGGCACGTCGACCCGCGTTTCGGCAATGATCACCGGCGCGTCGCTCGGCTCGCTATCCTCATCCGCCTCGCTGAACAGGGTATAACGGGCGTTGTAGAAGCGGTCATCATCGACGCCGTCGAGGGCCGACGGCTCATTCTCGGTCGCGGCAGCGGGGGCAGGGGGCGTCGCGCGATCCTTCAACCGGCGAACATAGCGACGCAGCTGTTTTTCGATGCGATCGGCCGCCCCATCATAAGCAACATGCGCGTCCATCCCGGCATTGCGCCCCTTCAGGATAACGCCCTGCATGACATGCGCGACAATATCGCAGGTAAAGCCATTATCGTGCGGGCCCTTGCCGATCGTCACCTGCGCCGAAATGGCGCGGGCGAAATATTTGTCGGCAATGGCCTGTAGCCGGGTTCGGATATGGAGCTTGAGCGCGTC
>JBOFDB010000550.1:0-3338 GCA_051646545.1 Sphingomonas sp. | reverse complement strand
ATGAACGAGCATGATCGTTCGGTTGAACTGCCTTATTCGGCCTTTGGCTTCAACCTTGGCAATTACCGTTATCGCGTGATCGTCGCCATGGCGCGGGAAGCGCACGAAAAGGGCGAGCTGGAGTGGTTTCGCACCCAATTGCCCTTTGTGGTCGGCACGGTGGGCGAGCTCAATTCCAAGCGGATTGCCGTGTTGCTGAACGCCGCGGCGGCATCGGTCAGTTGAGCGACCTCGCGCCCGCCATCGTCCTGGTCCGCCCGCAGCTTGGCGAGAATATCGGCAAGGCGGCACGCGCCATGCTCAATTTCGGGCTGATCGATTTGCGGCTGGTCGATCCGCGCGATGGCTGGCCCAATCCGGCGGCGGGGCCGGCGGCATCGGGCGCGGATGTGGTGCTGGAACGGGCACGCATATTTGGCAGCGTGGCCGATGCAGTGGCCGATTGCGGCCATGTCTATGCGACGACGGTCAGAAAGCGGGGCGTCACCAAGCCTGTCGAGACGCCCGAAGTCGCAGCCCGGACGATCGTTACCATGCCCTATCGCTCGGCAATCCTGTTCGGGCCGGAACGGGCCGGGCTTGAAACCGACGATGTCGCGCTGGCGCGCACCATCATCACGGTGCCGATCAACCCCGAATTCGGCAGCCTCAACCTCGCGCAGGCGGTGATTCTGGTCGCCTATGAATGGTCGAAGCACCAGGTGCTGGCGCAGCCGACTGAAACCGACTTGCCCGAACCCGCATCGCAGGATGAGCTGGAGGGGCTGATCGGCCATCTCGACGCGTTGCTGGAACCAAGCGGCTATTATTTCCCGCCCGATCGCGTGCCCGCCACCAGGCGCACGCTGCGCACCTTGCTCACCAAGCCCGGCTGGTCGAGCATGGAAATCCGCACGCTGCGCGGCGTGCTGTCGGCGCTGGAAGGGGCCAAGGCGCGGCGCCATCGGTAAACCGGCAAAGCGGCGCCAAAAAATCACGTCCGCCGTCTTTCGGGCCGCCAGGCAATCGGTTAGGTGGCGCCGATCTTAGGAGAATCGCTTACATGATCTTGCTGGCTTCGTTGTTCCTCGCCATCGCGCCGCTTCAGACTGCCCCGGCCGTCGCGCCGACCGATCCCGCTGCCCCGGAACATCCGGTGAAGCCGAAAAAGGCGCGCAAGATTTGTCGTGCCATCGGCGCCAGCGGCACGCATATGCAGTCAACCATCTGCAAGACCGAGGCGGAATGGGCCGAAATCGACGCGCATAGCGAAGGCGGCTTCGTCGTCCATCGTACCCAGAATTGATCGGCCCGATGGCGGCCCGATGGCGGGTGCTTGGCCAAGCGATGCTTGACTTGGCGACGCGCTGTCGCTAACCGCGCGTCTTCGCAATGGCCCCGCACCCCGGTGAAGCGGTGGCCCTGCCGGTCTCTCACGATGATCCAAGCAGCGCGAATGACCGGGATGGTCATGGATGGTCCATGGCCGTTGTTGCCATTGTGAAGGACAGATCATGTCGAAGCGCGCCAGCGCCAAGTATAAGCTCGACCGGCGGATGGGCGAAAATATTTGGGGCCGCCCCAAATCGCCCGTCAACAAGCGTGAATATGGCCCCGGCCAGCACGGCCAGCGCCGCAAGGGCAAGATGTCGGATTTCGGTCTTCAGCTTCGCGCCAAGCAGAAGCTGAAGGGCTATTACGGCGACGTCACCGAAAAACAGTTCAAGGCTGCCTATATCGAAGCGTCGCGGATGAAGGGCGACACCGGGCAGAACCTGATCGGCCTGCTTGAGCGTCGGCTCGACATGATCGTCTATCGCGCCAAATTTGCGCCGACAATTTTCGCCGCGCGTCAGCTGGTCAGCCACGGCCATGTCCGCGTCAATGGCGTCAAGTGCAACATCGCCAGCCGCCGCGTGCTGCCGGGTGACGAGATCACGCTGGGGGACAAGGCCAAGGAAATGGCGCTGGTGATGGAAGCGCAGGCGCTGGCCGAGCGCGACATCCCCGATTATGTCGCGCCCGATGGCAATGCCAAGGTCACCTTCACCCGCGTGCCGAGCCTTGATGAAGTGCCCTATCCGGTGAAGATGGAACCCAATCTGGTCGTCGAATTCTATTCGCGCTGATCGGGCGCCCTCACGGCGGGCGGCAGGGGAAAAAGGGAAAGGGCGGTGCCGCTGGCGCCGCCTTTTTTTCTTGCGGGGCGGGGGTTGGGCGGAGGGTTAGAAAAACACTTCCTTTACCTTGCCATTCTTGCGGGTAACCTTCTGCACAAAAATCGCACCCGCGTCGCGCCACGGCTTGCGATAGGTTTCGCGCTCTTCTTCGGATAGCTCCTCCCAGTCAAAAGCGAGCACCGTCTTTTTGTCGAGCCGCGCCACGGCCAAGTCGGCGCCGTCGAGCCGCGCCCCGCTGAGGTCGGCACCGCCGAGCCGCGCCCCGCTCAGGTCGGCGCCGTCGAGCCGCGCCCCGGTCAGGTCGGCACCCTGGAGCCCCGACCACCTCAGGACGGCGCCGTCGAGCCGCGCTTCGACCAGGATGGCGCCTTGGAGCGGCACCCAAGACAGTTCGGCGCCGTCGAGCCGCGCCTGGAACAGGTTGGCGCCGTCGAGCCGCGCCCCGGACAGGTTGGCGCCGTCGAGCCGCGCCCCGGACAGGTCGGCGCCGTCGAGCCGCGCCCCGGACAGGTTGGCGCCGTCGAGCCGCGCCTCGATCAGGATGGCGCCGTCGAGCCGCGCCCCGGACAGGTTGGCGCCGTCGAGCCGCGCTCCAGACAGGTCGGCGCCGTCGAGCCGCGCCTCGTACAGGATGGCGCCGTCGAGCCGCGCCCCCCACAGGTTGGCGCCGTCGAGCCGCGCCCAGCGCAGGTCGGCGCCGACAAAGGTGCATCGCGACAAGTCGCGCGATGCGAGCAACGCACCGGCGGGCAGATCGATCCCGTCAAAGCAGGTTGCGATCAGCGGCAGCGAGCCGCGAAACCCTCGGAAAATCCGCGCCCAATCTTCCCTGATCACGGCGCGTTCGGCGCGGGCCACGCCATCCTTGCCCAGCTTGTCGCCGACCTTGCCCTTCGCTTTGTCGATGATTTCCCTGATATTCTTTGGCGACCATAACGGGTCGGCCGGATTTTCCTCATGCCCGCGCTGCCGTTCGTCGAGCCTGGTCGAGATGGCTTTCATGTCCACCCGTTCCGAACTCGCCAGCAATTGCGCGCGCAGCAATTCCCAGGCGGGGCGGCGAAAGCTCTCGCCATAATCGCCGCGCAGAAAGCTGCGCAGCTGGTGGATCGCGGCAATCTGCAGCGTCTCACGCGCCTGCGCCGGGAATTTTTTGTCGATTACCCCCGCAGCGCGCAG
>JBOFDB010000147.1:0-4483 GCA_051646545.1 Sphingomonas sp. | reverse complement strand
GACGGTGCGGATTCTCTATATCCACGTCCCGACCGCCTGGCTCGGCATGGCGGGGTGGAGCGGCATCGCGGTCGCAAGCTTTACCTATCTCGTCTGGCGGCACCCGCTGGCAGCGGTGGCGGCGCGCGCCATCGCGCTCCCCGGCGCGATGTTTGCGGCTTTGTGCCTGGCCACCGGCTCCATCTGGGGGCGGCCGACCTGGGGCACGTGGTGGGAATGGGACGGGCGGCTGACGTCGATGCTGCTGCTGTTCTTCGTCTATCTGGGCTATATGGCCCTGGCGAGGGCCGATGCCGAGCGCGGCGGTGATGGGCGCATCCCGGCGATTTATGGCATTGCCGGATCGGTGCTGCTGCCGATCATCCGCTATTCGGTGGTGTGGTGGAATACGCTGCATCAGGGGCAGAGCATTGGCCTTACCAAATCGACGATCGACCCGGCGATTCTGTGGCCGCTTTGGTATACGCTGGGCGGCTTCACCTTATTCTTTGCGAGCATCGTGCTGATGCGGATGCGCGCGATGCTGGCGATTGCCAAGGCGGAGGCGCGGCTGCGTCGCCGGGCGACCGAGAGCGATTTTGGCGAAAGCGATTTTGGGGAGACGGCATGAACCCCTGGCCATTCGTGACTGCGGCTTATGCCATTACGCTTGGCGCGGCGGCGCTGCTGGCGGTGGTGAGCTGGCTCGCCATGCGCGCGGCGGAAAGGGGCGGGCGGTGAAGGCAAAGCATCAACGGCTGACCTTGGGGCTGCTGGCGCTGGCGGCGGTGCTGGGGGCAAGCGGCCTCGCGCTTTCCGCGCTGAAGGATCAGGCGGCGTTTTTCTACGCGCCCGGCGACGTCAAGAAAAACGGGTTGCCGCTGGGCCATGCCGTGCGGCTGGGCGGGATGGTCGCCGCGCATTCGATCGAGCGCCAGCCCGATGGCGTGTCGATCCATTTCCTGGTGACCGATGGGCAGGCGACGGTGCCGGTCAGCTTTCGGGGCGTGACGCCCGACTTGTTCCGCGAGAAATCGGGCGTGGTGGCGGAAGGCCAGTTCCAGCCCGATGGCAGCTTCGTCGCGACCAATTTGCTCGCCAAGCATGACGAAAAATACATGCCACCCGAAGTCGCTGGCAAGATGCACGAGACGAAGTCGCTGGCGCAATGAGGAGCCTTTTAAAAATCCTCCCCGTTGACGGGGAGGTGGCAGCGCGCAGCGCTGACGCAGGGGGGGCGCGTCGGATGCCCCCCTCCACCATTCGCGTTCTGCGAATGGTCCCCCTCCCCGTAAACGGGGAGGAATTGGGGTAGCAAAATGATCGCTGAAGCTGGCCTTGCCGCGCTGTGGTTTGCCGCTGCGCTCGCCGCCCTGCAATTGGTGCTGGCGGGCGTTGGGGTTGCGCGCGGTGGCGATGGCGAGATGCTGCGCACGGTGCGCGCCATCGCCATCGTGCAGGGTGTACTGACCGCGCTCGCGCTCCTGCTGCTGATCACCCTGTTCGTCCGGTCGGACATGTCGGTGCTGCTGGTCGCGGAGAACAGCCATTCGGCCAAGCCATTGATCTACAAAATTGCGGGCACCTGGGGGAACCATGAAGGGTCGATGCTGCTCTGGGTGACCATCCTGGGGCTCGCCGGGGGCGCGGTTGCGGTGCTGGAGCATCGGTTGGCGGCACGGACGCTGATCGCGACCTTGGGCGCGCAGGCGGCGATTGCGCTGGGTTTCTATGCCTTTCTGCTGTTCTCTTCCAACCCGTTCGCGCGGCTCAACCCGTCGCCGCCCGACGGCAACGGCCTGAACCCGCTGCTGCAGGACCCCGGCCTCGCTTTTCACCCGCCGACGCTGTACGTTGGTTATGTCGGCATTTCGGTGGCGTTTTCCTTTGCAGTGGGCGCGATGGTGACGCGCGATGTGGGGCCGGCCTTTGCCCGGGCGATGCGGCCCTGGGTGCTGGGCGCGTGGATTTTCCTGACGATCGGCATCACTGCGGGCAGCTATTGGTCCTATTATATCCTTGGCTGGGGCGGCTGGTGGTTCTGGGATCCGGTCGAGAATGCCTCGCTGATGCCGTGGCTGGCGGCAACGGCGCTGCTCCACTCGGTCAATGTGCTGGCGGCGCGCGATGGCTTGCGGGCATGGACGATCATGCTGGCGGTGGTGGCTTTCTCGATGTCGATGATCGGCACCTTCCTGGTGCGATCGGGCATTTTGACGAGCGTCCATGCCTTTGCGGTCGATCCGCGGCGCGGCACGTTCATCCTGGCGCTGCTGGTGATTTACATCGGCGGCGCGATGACGTTGTTCGGGCTGCGCGTCGGCACGATCCGGCAGGGATCGACCTTTGAACTCGTCAGCCGCGAAGGCGCGTTGGTGGCGAATAATCTGCTGCTGTCGGTCATCCTCGGCGTGGTGTTGATCGGCACGCTTTACCCGATCGTTGCGGCGGCGATGGGGGTGCAGCTGTCGGTCGGGCCACCCTTTTTCAACAAGACGACGGGCCCCATCGCGCTGGCGCTGTTTGCCTTCATGGCGGCGGGGCCACTGCTGCGCTGGCGGCGCGATGGGCTGAACCCGCTGGCGCAACGCGTCACCATTCCGGTGGGGGTCGCGGCATTCGCGCTGGCCAGCCTGGCGGCGCTTGCGCCTGATATGGGCTTGATGCCGATGCTGGGCATGGCGTTGGCGGCGGGGCTGGCGGTGGCCAGCGTCGCGCCCTTGTGGAAGCGCGATGTGCGCCGCACCCCGCTGGTGATCTGGGGCATGGTGATCGCGCATCTGGGTGTCGCGGTCAGCGTGGCGGGCATGGCGTCGGAAACCGCGTTTACCAAGGAAACATTGGTCGCAGCGGGCTTTAACGAGCCCAAGCGCGTCGGCCCCTATGAAGTGACGCTGACCAAGATCGCCCCCGTCATTGGCCCCAATTGGTCGGCCCTGCAGGCAACGCTGATCGCGCGGCGCATCAGCGGCGATGGCACGCCCGAAGGGGAGCCTTTCCCACTGCAGCCACAATCGCGCTTTTTCGCCAATCCGCAGACGGTAACGAGCGAGTCGGCCATCGCCACGCCGCTCGATGGCCAGCTTTACACGGTGCTTGGCGAGCGGGCGCCTGATGGCCGCTGGCAATTGCGCCTGTGGTGGAAGCCGTTCGTAACGCTGATCTGGGCGGGCGGCGGGTTGATCGCGCTGGGCGGCGCGCTGGCGCTGATCGGCCGGGTGCTGCGCGACTGGCGGGTGGCGCGACGGGCGCGGCTGGCAGAGGAGGCGTTTGCATGAGGCGGCTGGTGATCTGGCTGCCCCTGGCCGCCTTTGCGATGTTGTTGTTCGTCATTGCACAGGGTCTCTATCAGCCGGCAAGTCGCGATGTGCGGTCGGCGATGGTGGGCAAAGCGCTGCCCGCTTTCGCTCTGCCGCCGATGCTGCCGGGCAAGCCGGGGCTGGCCAGCGCGGATTTCCACAAGGGTAAGCCCCGCCTGCTCAATGTGTTCGCCAGCTGGTGCATCCCTTGCGCGGCGGAAGCACCGCAACTTGCCCGGTTGCGGGCGATGGGGATTGAGATCGACGCCGCCGCCATCCGCGACCGCCCCGGCGATATCCAGGCGTTTTTGGCGCGCTATGGCGATCCCTATAGCGCGATCGGCAATGACCCGGACAGCTCGGTGCAGCTGGCGCTGGGGTCGTCAGGCGTGCCCGAGACGTTTGTCATTGATGGCCAGGGGCACATATTGCTCCAGCATATCGGTGCAATCCGGGATGAGGATATTGCCGACATCGCCGCCAAGGTGAAGGCAGGGGCATGAAGCGCGCCATTATCGCCCTGGCCCTGTTCGCCGCCGCACCGGCACTGGCCGATTCGAACCTGCCGCCCGCGCCGCTGGCCAACACCCAGCTCAGCGACCCGAAGCAGGAAGCGCAGGCCAAGGCGCTGATGCTGACGCTGCGCTGCGTCGTGTGCCAGGGCCAGTCGATCGCCGATTCGGACGCGGAAATGGCGGCCGATATGCGCGCAATGGTGCGCAAACGCATCGCGGCGGGGGAAAAGCCCGAAGCGATCCGGCAATGGCTGGTCGAACGCTATGGCGATTATGTAACCTATGACCCGCCATGGTCGGCGGCGACGCTGGGGCTGTGGCTGGCGCCCCTCGCGCTGATCGCGCTGGGCCTGTGGCTGGCGCGCGGCAGCTTCAAGCGCAAGGGGCGCGCCTGATGGGCTGGGTGATGCTAGCGGCGCTGGGGGTGGCGGCGGCGGCGGCGCTATGGGCGCTGGGCGTGCCGCGCCTTGCCTGGACCAGCGTCGGCGCGGCGCTAGTGCTTGCGGCGACGGGTTATGCGCTGCAGGGGAGACCCGATTTGCCCGAGCATCTCGCGACTCCCGCCGCAGCGGCGACCGCGATCGAGCCCGACGAAGCCGAAATGCGCGACCAGATGTTTGGCGCCTACCACAATGGCACCGAATATCTGGGTGCGGCAGATGCTTTGCTGCGCGCGGGCGAAGCGCGCAC
>JBOFDB010000484.1:0-1285 GCA_051646545.1 Sphingomonas sp. | reverse complement strand
CCAACTCATGTCGCCACCCAAGCATCATTGGAGGACCGTCGACAGTGCACGTGCCAGAAATTCGACGAATACCTCAGCTATTATTTACCCCAAGGGATCCAGCGCGCTCCGCCGCTTGCCCAGCTCAACGGGTCGGCCGTCCAGCATCGGCGCATCCCCGCCATCCATCGCCAGCAATGCCTCAATTCGCTGCTCGGTCGGCGGATGGGTGGAGAACAGGTTCGAGACACCCACGGGAATGATGTAGAGCTGCGCCGTCGCCGGGTTGCGCAGGGCGGCCGCGGGCGGGTGCGCGGCGGCAGGGCCGGCGATCTTGGCCAGCGCACTGGCGAGCGCGCGGGGATTGCCGCTGATTTCCGCGCCGCCCCGGTCCGCGCCATATTCGCGGGTGCGGCTGATCGCCATCTGGACGATCATGGCCGCGAATGGCGCGACGAACACCGCAAGCAGTCCGGCGATCCCGGCCGAGCGGCCATCGCCGCGAAAGAACAGGCCGAAATTGGCGAGCATCGAGATCGCGCCCGCGATGGTGGCGACCATGGTCATCACCAGCGTGTCGCGGTTTTTCACATGAGCGAGCTCATGCGCCATGACGGCGGCCAGCTCGTCGCGCGATAGCATCTGCATCAGGCCGGTGGTTGCAGCGACGGCGGCGTTCTCAGGGTTTCGCCCGGTGGCAAAAGCATTGGGGGCGGGATCGTCCACCACATAGACTTTGGGCATCGGCAGTTCCGCGCGCTGCGCCAGCCCCTGCACCATGGCGCAGAAATCGGGCGCACTCGCGGCATCGACTTCGCGCGCGCGGTGCATCCTGAGCACGATCTTGTCGGCGTTCCAGTAAGTGAAGATGTTCATGCCGAACGCCACCACCAGCGCGAGGATCATGCCCCCGCGCCCGCCCAGCGTGAAACCCAGTGCCATGAACAGCGCGGTGAGCGCCGCCAGCAACATGGTCGTCTTGAACCCGTTCATCGTCGAGGTGCTCCTTTGTCCCTCACGCCGGGACATGGGAAGCCGGGGACCATGCTGCAATAGCATTGGCAAGCGCGCGTCCGCTCCCTATTTTGCAATTCTGGAACGCGCCACCAAACGACCGGCCAATGTCTCGGCCCCCGCCCATTGGAGCAATGATCCGGTGCCGGAGCCGGCGGTGGTTGCGTTTGCGGGCCTGGTCGAAAAGGGCCGCCCTGATCCTGTGCGCTATGGCGACTGGGAGCTGAAGGGGATTGCGGTGGATTTCTGAGGGATGAAGCCTCTCTCGCTTGCGCGAGGGGTGGCTGTTACC
>JBOFDB010000085.1:0-1486 GCA_051646545.1 Sphingomonas sp. | reverse complement strand
TCGTTAGCCGATCGTGTCGCGCGCCGTCGCGACACGGCCGGATCATTCTCTGCGAGGCCTCCCGTCCCTCGACGTCGCTCGGGACGAACGGAAATAGATAAATGACCACCATCAAAATCAACCGCGCGCTGCTTTCGGTTTCGGACAAGACCGGCATTGTCGATCTCGCCCGCGCCTTGGCGAGCCGGGGCGTTGAGCTGGTGTCGACCGGCGGCACTGCGCAGGCGCTGCGCGACGCAGGGCTGGCGGTGCGCGACGTAAGCGAGGTGACCGGCTTTCCCGAGATGATGGACGGACGCGTCAAGACGCTCCATCCCAAAGTGCATGGCGGGCTGTTGGCGGTGCGCGACGATGCCGCCCATGCCGCAGCGATGGCCGATCACGGCATCGGCGCAATCGACCTTGTGGTCGTCAATCTCTACCCGTTCGAAGCGACGGTGGCGAAGGGCGCGGATCGCGAGACGATCATCGAGAATATCGATATTGGCGGCCCCGCGATGGTGCGCTCGGCCGCCAAGAACCATGCCTATGTCGCGATCGTCACCGATCCTGCCGATTATCCGCTGGCGGCAAGCGGCGAGACGACGCTGGAGGATCGCAAGCGCCTTGCCGCCAAGGCATTTGCGGCAACCGCGACCTATGACGCCATGATTGCAAGCTGGTTCGGCTTTGCCGATCAGGATCAGCTTTTTCCGGCAACCTTGCCCTTCATCCTCGAAGCACCGCAGCCGCTGCGCTATGGCGAAAACCCGCATCAGGACGCCGCCTTTTACCGTCATCGCGGCCCCTCAACCGCTGGCATCGGCCAGGCACGGCAAGTGCAGGGCAAGGAACTGAGCTACAACAATTATAACGATGCTGACGCCGCGCTGGACCTAGTCAGCGAGTTCCGCGATGCCGGGCCGACCTGCGTCATCGTCAAACATGCCAACCCCTGCGGCGTCGCCAGTGCAGCGACGCTGGCCGATGCCTATGCCCAGGCCTTTGCCTGCGACACGGTTTCGGCCTTTGGCGGCATCGTTGCGCTCAATCGCCCGCTCGACGAAGCAACCGCGCGCGCGATTACCGAGATTTTCACCGAAGTCGTGGTGGCACCCGATGCCGATGACGCGGCGCTCGCGGTATTTGCGGGCAAAAAGAATCTGCGCCTGTTGCTGACGGGCAGCCTGCCTGACGCGACGCGCGGCGGCCTTAACGCCAAAACGATCGCGGGCGGCTGGCTGGTTCAGACGCGCGATCATGGGCGGATCGGCGCGGCGGACCTGAAGCTCGTCACCCGCCGCGCGCCGACCGAGCAAGAACTCGCCGATTGCCTGTTCGCCTGGACCGTCGCCAAGCACGTCAAGTCAAACGCGATTGTCTATGCCAAGGATGGCGTGACGGCGGGGATTGGCGCGGGGCAAATGAACCGGCTGCAATCAAGCCAGATCGCCGCCGCCAAAGCGCGCGATGCCGCCGCCCAGGCCGGTTGGCCGCAGCCGCGCAC
>JBOFDB010000038.1:0-8803 GCA_051646545.1 Sphingomonas sp. | reverse complement strand
GGCATGATAGGCAAGGCCCTGGGCATGATTGCCCGCCGACGCTGCAATGACGCCTGCCGTTTGCGGATTGAGCTGCAACAAGGTGTTGAGCGCGCCGCGTTCCTTATACGCCGCAGTGAACTGCAGATTTTCAAACTTCAGATACACCGTCGCGCCGGTCAGCTGCGACAGCGTGCGCGAAATCAGCGTCGGCGTGCGCACCACGGACCCGGCTAGGCGTTGATGCGCGGCGCGGATGTCGTCGATCGACACCGGCAGATCGGCGTCGGGGCGGGCGGCGGAAAGCGGTTCACTGGCCATGGATGCGGCGACTAGACCATCTGGCGCGCGGGGGGAACAGCGCTTATGCCAAGATGCTCAAAAGCACCATTTCGCCGTTTGTTGGGGGGCCAGCCATGTTCCGTCCGTTCATCGCCGCGTTTGCGCTGCTGCTGCCTATGCCCGCGCTGGCCGACGCGCTGATCGATAATGTCAACGGCGTCACGCTCGACGAAGAGGGGCGGCAAGTCCGCTTCACCGGCATATTGATGACCAGAGACGGCGTCGTCACGCGCCTCCTTAAGGAGGGCGAGAAGCGGCCTGACCGGCTTGACTGGCGCACCGACATGCATGGCAAGGTCGCGCTGCCCGGCTTTGTCGATGGCCATGGCCATGTGATGGAGCTGGGCATCCGCGCCTATGAACTCGATCTCAGCCAGGCGAAATCGCTCGACGAAGCGCTGGCGATGATCAAGGCCTATGCCGCCGCCAATCCTGACCGCAAATGGATCACCGGCGGGGGCTGGAACCAGGAGCAGTGGCATCTGGGCCGCTTCCCCACGGCGGCCGAACTCGATTCAGCCGTGCCCGATCGCCCAGTCTGGCTTGCCCGTGTCGATGGCCATGGCGGCTGGGCGAACAGCGCGGCGATGAAGCTCGCCGGCGTCACCGCCAAGACCGTGACACCGGCGGGCGGGCAAGTGATTCGCGGCGCGGGTGGCGTGCCGACGGGCATCTTCGTCGACGCGGCGCGCGCGCTGATCGCCAAGGCGGTGCCCGAGCCCAATCAGCGTGACCGCAACGCCGCCTTTCTGAAAGCGCAGGACATTCTGCTCTCCTACGGCGTCACCGCGACCAGCGACATGGGCACCAGCCTTGACGACTGGATGCTTTATCGCCGCATGGGGGATATCGGCCAGCTCAGGGTCCGCATCATCAGCTATGGGCTGGGGGTGGAGACGGCGGTGCGGATCGGCGGCACCGGGCCGACGCCATGGCTCTATGCTGATCATCTGCGGCTGGCGGGGGTGAAGCTCTATGCCGATGGCGCGCTGGGCTCGCGCGGCGCCTGGCTGAAAGCGCCCTATGCTGACGCGCCGACGCAAAGCGGCACCAGCCTGATGGCCGATGACGTTATCCGCAACCTGATGAGCCGCGCCGCGCTCGACCATCTCCAGGTCGCCGTTCATGCGATCGGCGACAAGGCCAATGCGCAAGTACTGAGCGCGATCGAGTCGATGACTGACACCTATACCGGCGACCGGCGCTGGCGCATCGAACACGCCCAGATCGTCGACCCCGCCGATCTGCCGCGTTTCGGCCAGCATGGCATCATCGCCTCGATGCAGCCGGTGCACGAAACCAGCGACCGGCAAATGGCGGAAGCGCGGCTGGGCGCCGCCCGGCTGACCGGCGCTTATGCCTGGGCATCGATGCTGAAAGTCGGCGCGCATCTGGCGTTCGGCACCGATTACCCGGTTGAAAGCCCCAATCCGTTCATGGGCTGGGCGGCGGGCTTTACCCGGCAAGGCCCCGATGGCGAGCCGCCAAGCGGCTGGCAACCGCAGGAAAAGCTCGGCTTTTTTCAGGCCTGGTACGCCTACACCCAGGGTGCTGCTTATGCCGGTTTCGCCGAAGACAAGTTCGGCCATCTGGGCATCGGCCAACGCGCCGACTTCATCATCGTCGACCGCGACCCGACGCAAGTGACACCGGAAGACCTGCGCAAGACGCAAGTGCTGGAAACCTGGGTCGGCGGCGAGCAGGTGTGGGTGCGGAAGTAAAAATCGGCTGTCCCGGTTGCGGTTTAAATTGAGAGATGTTGGAATTAAACGTGCCTTCAACCGAGCTACGCGACTTTCCTTATCTCATCCATACCAACCGAGAGCTGGGCTTGATGCTGTCCGGTCGCAAACCAATGGCGTCTTTTGCGGATGTCAAGGGCAGATTTCCTGAGTGTGTTATTCGATATTTGCGACTCTTCGATCGACATGTAGCAGTTGGGCGTTTGGCTCGATTGGATCGTTATTCTTCCAGGAACGATTCAAGAGGAACGTACACATTACATCGCATAATGTTTGCTTTGCCGGGTGAAGAATGGCGGATGCACGCCCTGATAGACTTATGGGAAAATAATGGTCCCTGGACGGTTCAATCCGAGCGTCGCGAGGGGGAACTTTTAGGGTATGAGGATTGGATGAACGACTATTGGATTAGCCACCTCAGCAAATAGGCTAAACTTTTCCTTTTCATCCTACCATAATCCTCCATCAGTCCGCGAACAACAGCACCGGCGTCTCGATCAGCTTCTTCACCGCCTGGACATAGCTCGCCGCGTCCCAGCCATCGACGACACGGTGGTCGCAGCTGATCGAGAGGTTCATCAGCTTCGCCCGCACAATGTCATCGCCCTGGAACACGGGCCGCTCGACGATCTTGTTGGGGCCGATGATCGCGACTTCGGGCCGGTTGATGACGGGCGTCGTCGCGATGCCGCCCAATGGCCCCAGCGAGGTCACCGTGATGGTCGAGCCCGAAAGCTCTTCGCTCTTCGCCTTGCCGGTGCGCGCGGCTTCCGCCAGCCGACCGATTTCGCTCGCCAGCTGCCAGACATTCTTGTCCTGCGCGTCGCGGATGACCGGCACCATAAGGCCCGCATCGGTCTGCGTCGCCATGCCCATATGGACGCGGCCATGGCGCGTCACCACGCCCGCCTCGTCATCATAGCGAGCGTTGAGCATCGGGAAGTCGGGCAACGTCCGGCAGATCGCGACGATCAGGAAGGGGAGCATGGTGAGCTTGGGGCGGTTGCCACGCGCGCCGTTCAGGTCGGCGCGGACGCGCTCCAGCTCGGTCACATCGATCTCGTCGACATAAGTGAAATGCGGGATGTGGCGCTTGGCCGCCTGCATATTCTCGGCAATGCGGCGGCGCATGCCGATCACCTTCACCGCCTCGTCGTCGCGCGCGCGGCTGGCATGGGGCGCGTGATAGCCCTGGCCGGATTGGTAACGGAGATAGGCGTCAAGGTCCGAATGCCGGATGCGATCACCCTCGGCGATTTTCACCTGCGCCAGGTCGATGCCCAGGTCGCGCGCCCGCGCGCGAACGGCGGGGGAGGCGAGGATGGGTTTTTGCCCGCCGCTACCGTTCGGGCTGAGCTTGTCGAAGCCCTGTTCTTCTATCGGTGCTGGCGCTGAGGACGGCGCTTCGACAGGCTCAGCGCGAACGGGGGTTGGTTCATTGCCTGAGCCATCCGCCGCCTCACCCTCGGCCACCTCGGCCACCTCGGCCCCCTCAGCCGCCGCTTCCCCCTCGGTCTCGATCACCACCAGCGCCGAGCCGATCGGCACCATGTCGCCAACCTCGCCCGCCAGTTCGAGCACAACGCCCGACACCGGGCTTTCCATCTCGACCGTCGCCTTGTCGGTCATCATGTCGGCGATTTGCTGGTCTTCCTCGACCCGGTCACCGACCTTGATGTGCCATGCGACGATTTCGGCTTCGGAAATGCCTTCGCCGATATCGGGGAGCCGGAAGGTAAAGCGCGCCATACCCAGTCAGTCCTTCAAAATCTTCTTGAGCGCCATGCCGATGCGCACCGGTCCGGGGAAATAGGCCCATTCCAGGCTGTGCGGATAGGGCGTGTCAAAGCCGGTGACGCGCTCGACCGGCGCTTCGAGGTGGTAGAAACAGCGTTCCTGCACCAGTGCCGAGAGTTCCGCGCCAAAGCCCGAGGTGCGCGTTGCCTCATGCACGATCAGGCACCGCCCGGTTTTGCTGACCGAGGCCTCGATCGTCGCGATGTCGAGCGGCACGAGCGTCCGCAGGTCGATGATCTCGGCATCGACGCCTTGCTCTTCGACGACGCCCGCGCAGACATGCACCATCGTGCCATAGGCCAGAATGGTCACCGCCTCGCCGCTGCGCACCACCCGCGCCTTGCCGAGCGGGACGGTATAGTATCCGTCGGGCACCTCGGCATCGGGGTGCTGCGACCAGTTTTTCGACGGCCGGTCCCAATGGCCGTCGAACGGGCCGTTATAGATGCGCTTGGGCTCGAAGAAGATGACCGGGTCATTATCCTCGATCGCCGCGATCAACAGCCCCTTGGCGTCATAGGGGGTTGAGGGGATGACGGTCTTGACGCCCGAGACGTGCGTGAAAATCCCCTCGGGCGACTGGCTGTGCGTCTGCCCGCCGAAAATGCCGCCGCCAAAGGGCGAGCGCACGGTTAGCGGCGCGGTGAATTCGCCATCGGAGCGGTACCGCAGCCGCGCCGCTTCGCTGACCAGCTGGTCGAGCGCGGGGTAGATATAATCGGCGAACTGGATTTCGGGGACGGGGCGCAGCCCATAAGCGCCCATGCCGACCGCGACGCCGATAATGCCGCATTCGGTGATCGGCGTGTCGAACACGCGCGTCTTGCCATATTTCTTCTGCAGGCCAGCGGTCGCGCGGAACACGCCGCCGAAATAGCCGACATCCTCGCCCAGCACGACGACATCGGGATCGCGATCCATCATCACGTCAAGCGCGGCGTTGATCGCCTGGATCATCGTCATGCGGGTGGTGGCTGGGGTGGGGGATTGGGTCATGGTGTCTGGCGCTTCAGTCAAAATCCGTCATCCCAGCGCAAGCTGGGATCTCCCGTTGTCGCGCGTGCGCCTGCCGCAAGCGACCCCAGCTTGCGCTGGGGTGACGAACCATGATCTCACTTGCGCGCCCATGGCCGCCCGCTTTCCTCTTCCTCGGCCAGCATCTGCGCCTGTTGTTCGCGCAAATGCCAGGGCATGTCCTCAAACACTCCCTCAAACAGCGAATCGAGCGGCTGGTGGAAGCCGTGGCCGAGCACGCCGTTCTTCTCCGCTTCCTTTTGCGCGGCCTTAACGAGTTCAGCGAGTTCCAGATCCTGCGCGGCGTGGCGTTCCTCATCCCACTCGCCAATCGCGATCAGATGGTCCTTCAGCCGCTTGACCGGGTCGCCCAGCGGCCACGCCGTCGGTTCGCCGGCCGAGCGATATTGGCTGGGATCGTCTGAGGTCGAATGCCCCTCAGCGCGATACGTGAAATGCTCGATCAGCGTTGGGCCCTGATTGGTCCGTGCGCGTTCGGCGGCCCAGGCGGTCGCGGCATAGACGGCGAGCGCGTCATTGCCGTCGACGCGCAGGCCAGCAATGCCATAGCCGATCGCGCGCGCGGCAAAAGTGGTCGCTTCCGCGCCGGCAAAGCCCGAAAAGCTCGAAATCGCCCATTGGTTGTTGACGACATTCAGGATCACCGGCGCGCGATAGACGCTGGCAAAGGTGCAGGCCGAATGGAAGTCGCCTTCCGCCGTCGATCCCTCGCCGCACCAGGTCGCGGCGATGCGGCTGTCGCCCTTTGCTGCCGACGCCATCGCCCAGCCGACGGCTTGCGGATATTGCGTCGCGAGATTGCCCGAGATCGAGAAAAAGCCGAAGCGCTTTTCCGAATACATGATCGGCAATTGCTTGCCCTGCAGCTTGTCGCCGGCATTCGAATAAATCTGGTTCATCATATCGACGAGCGGGCAGCCGCGCGTGATGAGCAGACCCTGCTGGCGATAGCTTGGGAAGCACATATCGTCATCGGCCAGCGCCAGGGCGGCGGCAACGCCGATCGCTTCCTCACCGGTCGACTTCATGTAAAAGCTGGTCTTGCCCTGGCGCTGGGCGCGGAACATGCGTTCGTCAAAGGCGCGGGTCAGCGCCATGTTGCGCAGCAAACGGCGCAGCGTGTCGGGGGACAGCCGGGGATCCCACGGCCCGACCGCATGGCCATCATCATCCAGCACGCGGACCAGCGTATAGGCAAGATCGGTAAAGCTGCGCGGCTCGGCGGCGGTGTCGGGGCGCGGGGCGCTGCCCGCCGGCGGCACCGCGACATCGACGAAATCAACCGCATCGCCGGGCCGGAAGCGCGGCTCGGGCACGTGCAGCGACAATGGCGGCAGATTGGCGCGCTTGGGCTCGCCCGGCACAACTCTCTCCATGCGAATCAGGTCAGCGCTGCTGACTAATCTTCTTGTGGATCGTTGTTATAAAATTTCAACGACAATTGCGAGTCATGGCGTGGCATGCTCGTTACTGCGCTTAGCCAGACCGCCAATTTTTTTGCCTATTCCTACGCGTCACCCCGGCCTTGAGCCGGGGTCCCGCTTCTTCTGTCGGTACAGTAGCGGGACCCCGGGTCGAGCCCGGGGTGACGGTGAAGGCCTATCTCCCGCCGAACGACGCCAGTGCCGCCCGCGCGATAGGCTCGCCCCATTCCTGGACGAAATGGCCGCCATCGGGGATCACCATCGGTTCGGGGCAATTGCGGATTTGCTTGTGCAGCCGCTCCATCGCCGGTGGGCCAAGCACCGGATCGGCCGCGCCAATCGCCATAAAGCTTTTGCCCTGCCAGCGTTGCGACCAGAATTCCACCGCCTCGCGCCCCAATGCCGCGCCCGGCATATCGGGCTCGACCGGGACGAGCGCCGGGAAAATCTGCGCGCCCGCCTTGTAACTGGCATCGGGATAGGGCGCGTCATAGGCGGCGACTTCGGCGTCGGTCAGGTGCGGCGTTGCCCGCTTGAGCAGCGCGCCGACCGGCAGATCGGGCGTCGACATTGCATAGGTTTTCCACGCGATGAAGCCGGGGCCGGGCGACGCCCCGGTGCCGATGCCGGTGTTCATCACAATCAGCCGTTCGATGCGGGGTTCGATCGACGGGGCAAGCGGCAGCGTCAGGCCGAGCAGGCCGCCCCAGTCCTGCACCACCAACGTCACGTGCTGAAGGTTGAGCCGCTCGATCAGCGCAATCAGGTAATTGCGATGAAAGTCAAAGCTGTAATCGCTTTGCAGGGCGGGTTTGTCCGACCGGCCAAAGCCCAGCAGATCGGGCGCGATCACCCGCGCGCCCGGCTCGAGGAACACCGGGATCATCTTGCGATACAGGAAGCTCCAGCTCGGCTCGCCGTGCAGGCATAGGAACACGCGGTCGGCATCGGCGGGACCGGCATCGACATAAGCGATGCGCAGGCCTTCATAGCCGGCAAGATCGTCGACATAAGCGACGGGAAAGTCGAAATCGGGGAGGTTGGCAAAGCGTTCCTCGGGCGTGCGCAGCGCAGTGATCATCGTCATCCTCCTCAACGGGCATATTTTGACACTCTTTATGCCAACACTGTGCCACGTCGCCAGGAGTCGGACAAGCCCGCGCGGTGGATCGTTACGATCAATTAAGCGTTGAGCGCGCATAGTGAGACCATAAGGAGACGCGCATGCCCGCAGCTACCATCATCCGCGCCAAATCCCGCCCGCACACGCTGGCGCCGGTGGAGGCGCTGGTCGGCGCGGCTCTGCTCGCTGGCGCGGCCCTCGCGATCCTGCCGGGCATCGCCGCGTTCGCGATGTTCGCGCTGATCGCCGGGGTAACGGGCAAGCGGGTCGCGCGCCGCTAAACGCGCAGCGCTACGCCACCGTCTGCTCGATCGCGCCGAAAATGCTGTGGTGGCGATCGTCTTCCGCCCAGATGCGCACCGTGTCGTCGGCTTTCAGGAACGGCGTCTTCGCCGCGCCTGACCGGATCGTCTCGACGGTCCGCACCTCGGCGATGCAGGCATAGCCGACTCCGCCTTCGCTGATCGGCTTGCCCGGCCCGCCATCGACATCGCGATTGCTGACGGTCCCTGAGCCGATGATCGTGCCCGCGCCCAGCGCGCGTGTCTTGGCGGCATGCGCGATGAGCGTGCCGAAATCGAAGGTCATGTCGATACCGGCATCGACCCGGCCAAAGGGCTGGCCGTTCAAATCGATCATCAGCTTGCGGTGGAGCTTGCCGTCCTGCCACCACTCGCCCAGCGCATCGGGCGTCACGAACACCGGCGAAAAGGCGCTGGCCGGTTTCGACTGGAAGAAACCGAAGCCCTTGGCGAGTTCAGCGGGGATCAGGTTGCGCAAGCTGACATCGTTGGTCAGGCCGACAAGGCGCACCGCGGCAAGCGCCTCCTCGCGGTTGGCGCCGAGCGGCACATCGCCCGTCACCACCACGACTTCGGCCTCCAGGTCGCAGCCCCAGCTTTCGTCGGCGAGCGGAATGGCGTCGCGCGGCCCCAGAAAGCCGTCCGATCCGCCCTGGTACATCAGCGGATCGTGCCAGAAGCTCTCGGGCATCTCCGCGCCGCGCGCCTGCCGCACCAGCGCGACATGGTTCACATAAGCCGATCCATCCGCCCATTGATACGCGCGCGGCAGCGGCGCTGCGGCATCATGCTCGTGGAAGCGTTCGCGCGGGATGACTTCATGGTCGAGGTCGGTCGCAAGATTGCGCAGCGCCGGCTCGACATGGTCCCAGTCATCCAGCGCCGCCTGCAGCGTCGGCGCGATATGCCCCGCATCGGCATACCAGTTGAGATCGCTCGACACGACAATCAGGCGACCGTCACGTCCGTGCTTCAGGCTGGCAAGTTTCATCCGCGCATCCCTTCCTTGGTCCACCGTCTAACCACATCCGCTCCGCCCGCGAAAGACGCGATCGGCGC
>JBOFDB010000141.1:0-1021 GCA_051646545.1 Sphingomonas sp. | reverse complement strand
CTCAATGCGCAGCTCCTCGATGGGGCTCGCCGGCCCGCGCGCCTTCAGCTCGGCCATGTCGATCGCGCCCATCAGGCTTTCCTTGGCCAGGCTCATCGCCTTTTCCGCCGTCCCGCCAATGCCGATCCCCAGCATCCCGGGCGGACACCAGCCAGCGCCCATTTGCGGCACCATCTCCAGCACCCAATCGACGATGCTGTCCGATGGGTTCATCATCTTGAACTTCGACTTATTCTCACTGCCGCCGCCCTTCGCGGCGACGTCGACATGCACCTTGCCGCCCGGCACCATTTCGAGGTGAACAACCGACGGCGTGTTGTCGCGCGTGTTGACCCGGCTGAACGCAGGGTCGGCCAGGATCGATGCCCGCAGCTTGTTTTCGGGGTGGAGATAGGCGCGCCGCACGCCTTCATCGATCACCTGCTGGAGCGAGCGGGGCGAATCGAGCAGACATTGCTGCCCCCATTTGACGATCACCGTGACAATGCCGGTATCCTGACAAATCGGCCGGTGCCCCTCGGCGCACATGCGGCTGTTGGTCAGGATCTGGGCGATGGCATCCTTCGCGGCCGGTCCCTGTTCCAGCGCATAGGCCCGCCCCAGCGCGCGGATATAATCCATCGGGTGGAAATAGCTGATATATTGCAGCGCATCGGCGACGCTGGCGATCAGGTCGTCCTCGCGGATCAGGATGGTCATTGTTCGCCCTTGCCCGTTCACTCTTGATTGGCGCGCCTCCATGCGCGACGCTTGCCATTCCATATCTCATCCGGGAAATCCACGCTCATGACGCCGACACCGCAAGCGCCCATCGCCTCTCCGTTCGGCTATCGTTCGACCGCGCTGGAGGTGATTGATGGCATTGATCTGACCGGCAAGGTCGCGCTGGTCACCGGCGGCTATTCGGGGCTGGGGATAGAGACCGTCCGCGCGCGGGCCAGCGCGGGCGCGCGGGTATTTGTCGCCGCGCGGCGGCCGGATGCGGCGGCAACGGACCTTGCCGATGTTGCGGGCGATGTCA
>JBOFDB010000234.1:0-1328 GCA_051646545.1 Sphingomonas sp. | reverse complement strand
GATCCGCGATGACGAGGTGATCGCGGCGGCCGACGCGGCGGGACTGGCAATGGTGTTTACCGGGATGCGCCATTTCCGGCATTGAGCCGGTCGCGCTGACCGGATTGCGCGCAGACCAAGCTGAGCGATCGGATCGGGAGCTGGGGGGTTCGGCCTTTCGCCCCCGCAATGGCGGGCGCGGGACGAGTCGCTTGGACTCTATCCTGATTTGATTGAAACCGCCGTTGCGATCAACCATCGTCATTCCCGCGAAGGCGGGAATCCATTAAGGTCGTCGCTCACGGTTCTGTCGATAGGGTAGCCGGAATGGATTCCCGCATGCGCGGGAATGACGATTCAACGTCAATCGAACAGGCTCTACGCCATCGCGCCGGTCAGCAGCCGAGGCAAGTCGCCACTTTCGCCGCGCGCCTCCGCCATGAAGCGCGCTTTCAGCGGCGGCAGTTTCTCGACCGCAGACAAGCCAAAGCGGCGCACGGCGCTCGCGGTTTTGCCGGGGATGCCAAATAGCCGGTTGAGGCCATCGGTCGCGACCGCCACCATCAGCGTGTCGACACCGCGCCACCGCTCATAGCGCGTCAGCAGCGCGGGATCGCCAAGATCGAGGCCCAGGCGCTTGCCCTCGACCAGCACCTCGACCAATGTCGCGATATCGCGGAAGCCGAGGTTGAGGCCCTGGCCGGCAATGGGGTGGATACCGTGCCCGGCATCGCCGACCAACGCCAGCCGCCGATCCGTGATCCGCGCCGCATGGTGAAAGCCCAGCGGATAGGTTGAGCGCGGCGCGAGATTGCTAAGCGCGCCCAGAAACCCGCCCATTTTCTTGTGCGCTTCCGCCAGAAAAGCGCGGTCGGCGAGTTTGAGCATCCCCGCCGCGTCGCGCTCGGCCACCGTCCAGACCAAGGCGGAGCGGTGCCCGCCATCATCATCAAGCAGGGGCAGGATAGCGAAGGGGCCCGCGGGATAAAAAATCTCGAACGCCGTCTGGTCGTGCGGCCGCTCATGATTGAAGGCGGTGATGATCGCGTTGTGATGATAATTCCACGTCGCAATGCGGATGCCCGCTTCCTCACGCGTTGGCGACTTTCGGCCCTCGGCGGCAATCAGCAACGGGGCGGTCACGGTGCTGCCATCGCTCAGCGTCGCGGTGACCCCGGCCTCGCCGCGCTCAACCGACAGCGCCCGGGTTTTCATGCGAAGGTCGATCGTCGCCGCCGCCGACGCCCGCCGATAAAGCAGCTGCCGCAACAGCCGGTTTTCATACATGATGCCGAGCGCGCCATCATCAGCGGCGGGTTCAAAATCGAGCGCGCCGGGCTCCAGCCCGT
>JBOFDB010000570.1:0-1903 GCA_051646545.1 Sphingomonas sp. | reverse complement strand
TCCTGTTCCGCTGGCCGCTGGTGCTGCTGGGGTTTCACCCGGCGATGATCGTGTTCGTCGGCGGCATCAACCTCATCTACCAATTCTGGATCCATACCGAGGTCATTGACCGGATGCCGCGCTGGTTTGAAGCGATCATGAACACGCCGTCGCACCACCGCGTCCACCACGGCATCAACCCGCGCTATCTCGACAGCAATTATGCCGGCGTGTTCATCATCTGGGACCGGCTGTTCGGCAGCTTCGTGGCCGAACGCACCGATGACCCGCCGGTCTATGGCATCGTCAAACAATTGGGCAGCTTCAACCTCCTCTGGGCAGCGACGCATGAATGGGTCGGCATCGTGCGCGACCTTTGGGCAGCGCCGGGCTGGCGTGCCAAACTAGGCTATGCGCTGCGGCCGCCCGGCTGGAGCCATGACGGCAGCCGCGATACATCCGAGACAATCAAAATGCGCTGGGCAGCGACTCGCGCCGAACGGGAGCAGGGTGAATGGAAGAGGCCGATATCGTCGTCATCGGGGGCGGATCAGGCGGCAGCGCCGTCGCCGGCCGGTTAAGCGAGGACGGCCGATACAGCGTCGCGGTGCTCGAGGCGGGCGGCCGCAACACCGGCTATCGCACGATCATCCCGGGCTTTCTCGCGTTCCAGACGCCCAAGACCAATTGGCAGTTTGAAACCGTGCCCCAGGCCGGGCTGAACGGCCGGCGCGGCTATCAACCGCGTGGCAAGGGGCTGGGCGGCTCATCGGCCATCAACGCCATGCTTTATGTGCGCGGCAATCGCTGGGACTATGATAACTGGGCGAAAATGGGCTGCCCGGGCTGGTCCTATGACGAGGTGCTGCCCTATTTCAAACGCGCCGAGCATAATGTGCGGGGCGGTGACGCCTATCATGGTGATGACGGCCCGCTTTGGGTCTCAGACCAGATGACGCCCAATCCCGGCGCGCTCGACTTCATTGAAGCAGGAGCGAGCCTGCAAATCCCGCGCAATGACGATTTCAACGGCGAGCGGCAGGAGGGCATCGGCCTCTACCAGGTCACCCAGAAGCGCGGCGAGCGCTGGAGCGCGGCGCGCGCCTATCTTGAGCCCAATCGCTATCGCGACACGCTCAACATCCTGACCGGTGTCACGGTCGAGCGGGTGCTGATGGATGCGGGCCGCGCCTGGGGCGTTGCCTATCTGCAAGGCGGCCAGCAGAAGCAGATCAGGGCGCGGCGCGCGGTGGTGCTGGCGGGCGGCGTGTTTGGCACGGCGCAAGTGCTGATGCTGTCGGGCATCGGGCCGGGCGACCATCTGCGCGAAATGGGGCTGCCCGTGGTGGTCAATCGCCCGGCGGTGGGCGGCAATCTGCAGGACCATCTCGACTATGTCGCGTCCTATGAGACCAAGGATCGCACCTTCCTTGGCCAGACGCTGATCGGCACGCTCAAAACGGGGGCCGAGCTGCTCCGCTGGTTCCGCACCCGCGAAGGCGCCTGGGCGACGCCCTATGCCGAAAGCGGCGCCTTTCTGAAGGTCGATCCCGACAGCCCGTGCCCCGATGTGCAGCTCCACTTCGTCATCGCGCCGCTGGAGGACCATGGCCGCACCGCGGTGAAGGCGCATGGTTTTTCCGGCCATGTCTGCGTGCTGCGCCCGGAAAGCACCGGCACGGTGCGGCTGGGGTCGATCGACGCGCGCGACACGCCGCTGATCGATCCCAACTTCCTGTCGGACCGGCGCGACGTCGACCTGATGATCAAGGGCATCAAGGCGATGTACCGCATCCTCGAAACCCCGCCGCTGACCAAATATCAGGCCAAGGATCGCTATCCGGTCAATCTCGACGACGATGCCGCGATCGAAGCACTGATCCGCGCGCGATCGGACACGATCTACCACCCGGTCGGTACCGCG
>JBOFDB010000602.1:0-3586 GCA_051646545.1 Sphingomonas sp. | reverse complement strand
CCACCCGGTTCCAACTTAGCGACGGAACAATCGGCGCGGGCTAGGGTGATGAGGGCGCCGCTGCGGCCATTTCGCTTTCGTTCTCGGGCGCGTGTGCCTATATGCTTGGCATGGCAACTGACCCCAACAGCAATGATTATGGCGCGGATTCGATCAAGGTTCTGAAGGGCCTCGACGCGGTCCGCAAACGCCCCGGCATGTATATTGGCGACACCGATGACGGATCGGGTCTCCACCACATGGTGTTCGAGGTTTCCGACAACGCGATTGACGAGGCGCTGGCGGGGCATTGCGACCGGATCGACATTACGTTGAACGCGGATGGATCAGTCAGCGTGACCGACAATGGCCGCGGCATCCCCACCGGCATCCATGCCGAGGAAGGCGTGTCGGCCGCCGAAGTCATCATGACGCAGCTCCATGCGGGCGGGAAGTTTGAAAATACCAGCGACGACAACGCCTATAAGGTATCGGGCGGGCTGCATGGCGTCGGCGTCTCGGTCGTCAATGCGCTCAGCGAGTGGCTCGACCTGACGATCTGGCGCGATGGCGAGGAGCATTATATGCGCTTTGCCCATGGCGATGCCGTCGCACCGCTAAAGGTCGTCGGCAAGGCGGCGCCGGGGCAGAAGGGCACACGCGTCACCTTCCTGCCCAGCCCCGCCACCTTCAAGATCACCGAGTTCGATTTCGACAAGCTCGAACATCGCTTTCGCGAGCTGGCTTTCCTCAATTCGGGTGTGCGCCTGTTCCTCACCGACGCGCGGCACGAGGACGCCAAGACCGTCGAACTCTATTATGAGGGCGGCATTGCCGCGTTCGTGAAATGGCTCGATCGCGCCAAGCAGCCGCTGATGCCCGATCCCATCGCGATCACCGGCACGCGCGATGACGTGACGATCGACGTCGCGCTCGAATGGAATGACAGCTATTACGAAAATGTCCTGTGCTTCACCAACAACATCCCGCAGCGTGATGGCGGCACGCACCTCGCCGCGTTCCGCGCGGCATTGACCCGCACGCTCAACAATTATGCGGAAAAGTCGGGCGCGCTGAAGAAAGAAAAGGTCAGCCTGACCGGCGATGACATGCGCGAAGGCCTGACGGCGATCGTTTCGGTCAAGCTGCCCGACCCCAAATTCTCGAGCCAGACCAAGGACAAGCTGGTCAGTTCCGAAGTGCGCGCGCCGCTCGAAAGCCTGATGGCGGACAAGCTGGCTGAATGGCTGGAGGAAAATCCTGCGCCTGCCCGCGCCATTGTCCAGAAAATCATCGACGCCGCCGCCGCGCGCGAAGCGGCGCGCAAGGCGCGCGAGCTCACCCGGCGCAAGGGGGTGATGGACATTGCCTCGCTGCCCGGCAAGCTCGCCGATTGTCAGGAGCGCGACCCCGCCAAGTCCGAGCTGTTCCTGGTCGAGGGCGATTCGGCAGGTGGCTCGGCGAAGCAGGGCCGTGATCGGCATTTCCAGGCGATCCTGCCGTTGCGCGGCAAGATTCTGAACGTCGAGCGCGCGCGGTTTGATCGCATGCTGTCGTCAAAGGAAATCGGCACGCTCATCCAGGCGATGGGCACCGGCATTGGCCGCGACGATTTCAACCTTGCAAAGCTGCGCTATCACAAGATCGTGATTATGACCGACGCCGATGTCGATGGCGCGCATATCCGCACCCTGTTGCTAACCTTTTTCTACCGGCAAATGCCCGAGATTATTGAGAAAGGACATCTCTACATCGCGCAGCCGCCGCTCTATAAAGCGACGCGGGGGCGCAGCGAAGTCTATCTGAAGGATGATGGCGCGCTGGACGATTATCTGGTCGAGGCGGGCGTGGCGGCAAGCTATCTCGACGCCAATGGCACGCAGCGATCGGGCGCGGATTTGTCGGCGCTGGTCGATCACGCGCGGCGGATGCGCACGCTGATGCGCTATGTGCCCAAGCGCTATGACCCGGTGATTATCGAGGCGCTGGCGCTGGCGGGTGCGCTGGACCCGCAGGCAGGGGCCGAGGCGCGCGGCGCGCGGCTGGCGGCGGTGACGGCGCAGCTTGACGCGGGCGACCCCGAAGCGCGCTGGTCGGCGGAAATGAGCGCGGAAGGCGGCGTGCATTTTCGCCGTCTGTGGCGCGGCGTGACCGATCATCACATTATCGAGGCGGGATTCCTGGCCTCGGCAGAGGCGCGCAAGCTCCATGCGCTTGCCGCCGAACAGGCCGAAAGCTATCGCGCCGCCGCCAAATTGGTACCGATCAAGGCGGCCACCGCCGCGACCGGCGACGCTGGCGAGGATGAGGATGACACGCCTGTAACGATCGGCAAGGGCGAGGCGCTGATCGCGCGGCCCTCGCAATTGCTCGACGCGGTGCTGGCAGCCGGACGCAAGGGGCTCAGCATCCAGCGCTATAAGGGTCTGGGCGAAATGAATGCCGAGCAATTATGGGAAACCACGCTCGACCCTGCCAACCGATCGATGCTGAAGGTTGAGGTTGAGCAGGCCGATGTCGCCGATGGCATCTTCACCCAGCTGATGGGTGACGAAGTCGAGCCGCGGCGCGACTTCATTCAGGAAAACGCCCTGTCAGTCGCCAATCTCGACGTCTGACGCGCGCGCAAGAGGAGGAACGGGCATGAAGCGGATGGTATTGGGGTTGGCCGCGCTGGGCGTGGTCGCGACGGTCGGTGTGGCGGCGGCGCATGATGGCAAGCACCCGGCGTCGGCGAAGCAAGTCGCGGCTGCCCTTGCCGATCCTGCCCGCGCCGATCAGGCGAGTGACGATGCCCGGCGCCATGCCGCCGATGTCGTCGCCTTCGCGGGCGTTGGCCCGGGCAGCAAGGTCGTCGATCTGTTGCCCGGCGGGCGTTATTACTGGACGCGCATTTTCAGCCCGATCGTCGGCGATACCGGCAAGGTCTATCCGCTCTGGCCGGCGGTCGCTGCTGCGCGGGCCGAAAAGACGGTGCCGACGCTCAACGGCTGGCACCTCGCCAATGTCGCCTATACCGTCGCCCCGGCGTCCGGCATGAGCGTCGGCGCCGCGGACGGCACCATCGATGTCGTCTACACCAACGAAAATTATCATGACATTGCCAACCTGCCCGGCGGCGAGGCGGCGATCGATCAGGTCAATGCCCAGATCCTCAAGATGTTGAAGCCCGGCGGCGTCTATGTCGTGATCGACCATGCCGATGCCCCCGGCACGGGCCTGACCGGCACCTCAACCAAGCACCGCATCGACCCGGCGGTGGTGAAGGCGGAAGTGGTGAAAGCGGGCTTTGTGTTTGTCGGCGAAAGCACGGTGCTTGCCAACCCGGCGGATGACCATAGCAAGAACGTGTTCGACCCCGCCATTCGCGGCCATACCGACCAGTTCGCCTATAAATTCCGCAAGCCGTAAAGGCTTTTGCGACCGGCAGGGAACGCCCCCCTTCCTGTTGAGGGGAGGGGGGCGGACTATGCCGCCGGGGCAGCCTCGGCGCGTGCCGCAAGGCCCTGACGATCGCGGATTGTGACAGCACGGCTGCTGGGCAGCGCAATCAATCCGTCGGTCTTGAGCTGGGTAAGCTGGCGGCTGACCGTTTCGATGGTGAGGC
>JBOFDB010000221.1:0-4182 GCA_051646545.1 Sphingomonas sp. | reverse complement strand
AGCATGGCCTAAACAGCGCTGGGCGCTGTTTACCCCGAACTGGTTGCGCAGACTTAGTCTTTGCGTATGCAAAGGCTTAGTCGGAGCTGGGTGAGGGGTTAAATTCTGCGCTATCCGATGCGGCGACCCTCACCAAGCTCCGCTAAGCGCTGAAGCGCCAAGCTGCGCTATCAGTTCGAGGTCGGCCATGCCCCCGGCATGGCCTAAACAGTGCGGGGCACTGTTTGCCTCGAACTCCCGCAGGCGGGAGAGGAAAAGGTCCTAATCCAGCCGGGGGTTGCGCCCGAAATTGAGCGTGCGCGTCACGCGGTAATCGAACACCGTCATCACGAAAAACGCCGCTGCCTGCTTCACCCGCGTCCACCATCCGGTACGGGCATTATAGGTGGCCAGCTCGATCCGCTCGGAATCGGCGACTTCGCCATCGACATAGCGGCGAATGTGCGCGGCAAAGGCTGCATCCTCAATCCTGAGCATCATTTCCAGGTTCAGGAACAGGCTGCGGATATCGTAATTGGCCGAGCCCACATAAACAATGTCATCAATGACGAAGAGCTTGGTGTGGAGCTTGGTCGGCTGATATTCATAGAGGTTGACGCCGGTGCGCAACAGCCCGGCATAGGTAAAGCGCGACGCCCAGATCGCGGCATTATGATCGTTCTTTGACGCCAGCACGACGCGCACCAGCCCGCGCCGCGCGACGCGTTCCAGCCGCCCGATCATCGCCGGGCTCGGCGCAAAATAGGCGGTAATCAGGTCGACGCGCGAGGCCTGGCGCAAATCATGCCGCACCGCGCGCGCCCAGGGCGACAGCCGCCGCATCGGCCCGCCAAACACCCAGCGCACCGGCCCCGCCGGTTGGCTCCAGCGCCCCAGCGTCCGCCGGAGCGCGCTGAGCGGCGGGCGCGGCGCCCGCGTCCAGCGCGCAAGCGCATCGAAATAGCCGGTCAGATGCGCCGCCGCTGCGCCGTCAACCCGCAAGCCAAGATCGCGCCAGGCTTGCTCGGCAGGCGTGCCGAAATAGCTGTCCTGCACGTTGAACCCGCCAATAATCGCGCGCGGCGCCGCGCCGTCGCCATCGGCCAGCACCAGTTTCTGATGATTGCGCAACAGATAGCGCCGCCCCCAGCGCGGCAGAAAGCGGATCACCTCGATGCCCGCGATTGCCATCGCATCAAAGAAATGGTGCTGCGCCGCCACTTCGCTGCCCAACCCATCGACCAGCAACGTCACCGCAACACCGCGCCCCGCCGCCCGGATCAGCGCGTCGCGAACGGCGATGCCCGCATGATCATCGACATAGATATAATAAATCAGGCGCAGCGACGCCTGCGCACCGTCGATCAGCGCGATCACGGCGGCCAGCCGCTCGGGTCCGGTGGTGAGCAGGGTCAGCCGGTTGCCATCAACCGTCATGCCCGGGGTCTGCGCCATCGCGTCCATCAGCGCGCGGCCATGCCGTGCCCCCGGCGCCACCGCAAGCGGCGTTTTCCTTGACTCTGGCGCTGCCCCTCCATAAGTGCGCGTCCTTTCCAATTGATCTGTTCGTGAAGGATGCGTCATGGCGCGCGTTACCGTTGAGGATTGCGTCGATAAGGTTCCCAACCGTTTCGACCTGGTGCTGCTCGCCGCGCAGCGGGCCCGCCAGATTTCGGGCGGCGCCGAACTGACCATCGATCGCGACCGCGACAAAAACCCCGTCGTCGCGCTTCGCGAAATCGCCGATGAGACGGTGCGGCCGGAGCATCTGGAAGAAGCTTTGGTCGGATCGATGCAGCGCGTCCAGATCGACGATGAGGACGAGGTGGACGAAATGGGCAGCCTGTCGGCCTCGGCCGAGGCACTGCGCCTCACCGCCGCCGCGCCGCCCCGCAACCAGAATCTGGGTGGCGATTACGACGGGTAAGTCGGCGGAGTCGGACGGCGCGCGCTAAGAACCGCCCCCGACCGGGAAGACCTGCCCGGCAAAGGCGCTGGTATCGAGATAGCGATAGACATAGGATCGCTTGAGAAAGCGCCATTTGCCGTCCGCCTCGCGCACCAGAACGTCGTTATAGACGGCGAGATTTTCGTAAAATCCATCGGCGCCATTCGCCCCGGCGCCCTGGCTGAAGCCATGTTCGCGCTCAACGAAGCGCGCGGTGGCGCGGTCGCCATCGAGCGTGACCACGCCGGAATGCGTCATCTGCATAAAGCCGGTCTGCGCACCAAGCAGGCGCCGGAACATCGCGACAATCGCCGCCACCCCCTCGGCGCGACCGGCGAGCGGCGGGCCGATTTCCCACACGCCCTTGGCCTGCCAAAGATCGGCAAAGCCGTCATAATCGCGTTCATTGGCACAATCGGAAAAGCGCGCGGCCAGGTGACGGATCGCCAGTTCGTCCTCCACCGCGCGCAGCCGTTGTTCGATCGACGCAGACATGGCGTGCTCCTGCCGGGCGCAGCGCCCTCAGGCGCGCTGACGTTATCAGCCCGGCAGTATAGCGGCCGTGGCGGCGTGGGGCTTTGCGCAAACCACCAGGGGTTTCGCGCGCTTGCCCCAAACGGCCAGGCGTCAGGCGGCGCGCGCGGTGACGATCTTGCCGGGGTTGCGCGGCGGCTCGCCCTTGGGCAGCGCGTCGATATGCTCCATGCCCTCGGTCACCACGCCCCACACGGTATATTGGCCGTCAAGGAAGGTTGCGTCGTCGAAGCAGATGAAGAATTGGCTGTTGGCGCTGTTGGGATTGTTGGTGCGCGCCATCGAGCAGACGCCACGGACATGCGGCTCGCGGCTGAATTCGGCCTTCAAATCGGGCTTGTCGCTGCCGCCGGTGCCGGTGCCGGTCGGATCACCGCCCTGCGCCATGAAGCCCGGAATGACGCGGTGAAAAACGACGCCATCGTAAAAGCCTTCATTGGCGAGCGTGCCGATCCGCTCGACATGGCCCGGCGCCAGATCGGGGCGGAGCTGGATCACGACATCCCCCGATTCGAGCGTGAGGGTCAGGGTGGAAAATTGCTCGGCCATGGCACGTCCTTGTGATTGCGGGCGGAAGGGAATGGCGCTGCCCTAACCGCGTTGGCGCGGGGAGGCAATCTAAGCCTTGCCGTGCCCGCCGCGCGATCTTAGAGCGATCGTCATCGACGAGAACCGTTCGTGCTGAGCGACATCGAAGCACTGCCCCTCTTCAGCGAGGAAAGACAGCCCTTCGACACGCCAGGGGCGAACGGGGAGTAGCGAATGCATAGGCCAGCGCGTTGGCAGGCACGCCAGGGAGATCGAGATGAGCGAAACCGATCTGACCGCTGTCGCCGCCAATAGCAGCCATGACGAGCCGATCGCGGTCGAGCCGCAGCTTGACGAGGACGACCGACTGAAGCCCGAATTTGTGAGCGCCGTGCTCGACGCGGTCTATGCGGGCGATGATGAAGGCGCGCGCGCGCTGGTCGAGCCGCTGCACCCCGCCGACATCGCCGATCTTTTCGAGCTGGCGCCGCAGGATGACCGCGCCGCGCTCGCCGCCGCGATTCGCGATCTGGTCGATGCCGATGTGTTCGCCGAGCTCAACGATTATGTCCGCGACGACCTGATCGAAGCGCTCGAGCCGCACGAAGTCGCCGATATCGCGTCCGAACTCGATACCGACGACGCCGTCGCGATCCTCGAGGACATGGACGTCGAGGATCAGCGCGAAGTGCTGCGCGCGATGGAGCCCGATGATCGCGCCGCGATCGAGGAAGCGCTGAGCTATCCCGAGGAATCGGCCGGCCGCCTGATGCAGCGCGAGCTGATCGCGGTGCCCGAGCATTGGACGGTCGGCGACGTGCTCGATTATCTGCGCTCCAACGACGACCTTACCACCGATTTCTGGGAAATTTTCGTCGTCGATCCCGCGCACAAGCCGATCGGCACCTGCCAGCTTTCCTGGATCATGCGCACGCCGCGATCGGTCGCGATGGGCGATGTGATGCAGCGCGAACAGACGCTGATCCCGGTTGATATGGACCAGGAGGAAGTCGCGTTGCGCTTCCAGAAATATGCGCTGATTTCCGCCGCGGTGGTTGATGCCTCCGGGCGGCTGGTCGGCATGATCACCGTCGACGACATCGTCCACATCATCCAGCAGGAAGCCAGCGAAGACATCTTGCGGATGTCGGGCGCGGGCGATGGCGACATCAACGAGCCGATCGTGCTCACAA
>JBOFDB010000257.1:0-1110 GCA_051646545.1 Sphingomonas sp. | reverse complement strand
GATCCGGTCGCGGTGACGCTGACCTTGACCGGCTACGTGCCCGACAACGCCGTCCACGCGGCGCTGGTGGCGGCGGCCGGTCGCAAGTTCTTCTCCGAGAAGGTCGTCGACAATCTCAAGGCCAGCGTCGGCGCGCCCTCAGGTTTCGCCAACGCCGTGGTGCCCGCGCTCGGCGCATTGTCGCGGCTGTCGACCGGCACGCTCGTGGTCAGCGACCGCGAGGTGAAGCTTTCGGGCGATGCGCTCTATGAAGCCGCCGCCAACCAGATCCGGGCAGGATTGGGCAAGGATTTTCCGCAAGGCTGGCAGTTCAAGCCGGAAATCTCGGTGAAACCGGCCGCGGCGCCGGTCGATGCCACCGTCTGTCAGCAATTGTTCGCGGAGTTGCTGGGTAAGGCGCGGATCCGATTTGAATCCGGCAAGGCCGATATCTCAGCGGACTCGACCGGATTATTGGACCGTCTGATCGAGACCGCGTTACGATGTCCGAACGCGGAGATCGAGATTGCCGGACACACCGATGGCGACGGCGACGCAACCGCCAATCAGACATTGTCGGAGAAGCGGGCGCAGGCCGTCGCCGACTATCTGGTGAAAGCGGGGTTGCCCGCCAACCGCTTCATGCCGGTCGGTTATGGTGCGAGCCAGCCGATTGCCGGCAATGACACTGACGACGGCAAGGCGCAGAACCGCCGCATCGATTTCGTGGTGAAATAGCATGGCCTATCTGGCGACATTCTATTGGGGCTGGCTGCTGGGCTCGGTGTTGCTCGGGCTGGCGATGGGCTGGATCTCCGTGGTTCAGCACGGCAACGGCGTGCCCAGGAAATGGCGATGGGCGATCGCGGCCCTGGTGGCGGCGCTGGTTGCAGCAGCTCTGACCCGCGTGGTTCCCGGCCGTTTCGGCTACTGGCTCGACCTCGGCCTGGTCCTGTTTGCGCTGTATCTCGTCGGCTGCGCGATCGGCTCATGGTTGCGTGCCTGGGTGGTGTCACGTAGCCAGCCAGCGGCCTGAGGCGATGCGGGGACAGTTCACGGCATCCCCCCGCCGCCATCCGGCGCCGTCAGCAGGTCGCTTTCCTGTGCCGAAAGCCCATTTGGGCGGCGCGA
>JBOFDB010000618.1:0-12699 GCA_051646545.1 Sphingomonas sp. | reverse complement strand
CCACCCTCCTGATTCCTTACTAACACCACTGTCAGTAAGGAATCGCTCGATGCCCCAAATGCCTCCCATGCCCGGCACCACCGGGCGCCGCGACTGGAAGACCGCGATCAGCGCGATGCGCAAGCTGCTCGCTGATTCGGATGATACGGCGCAGGTCTTCCTCATCATGCGCGCCCTCAACGCCGGCAATCTGACCAGGAATGCCGCGCGCATGCTGGCGACGCATGAAGGCGGCAAGCTGATGTATGAGCGCGAGGAGCTGGCCCGCACGTTGAGCGACAAGGACTATGTCGCCTCGTTCGCGCCGGGCACCGTTGGCGCCGCCTATCGCGACTTTCTGACCCGCACCGGCTATTCGGCCGCCGGGCTTGAACAGGTTAGCCGCGACACGCTCGACAAGGATGAGGACGTTCTTCACCCCTATATCTGGTTCGGGCGGCGCATCCGCGACACGCATGACATCTGGCATACCTTGACCGGCTATCAGGCGGACGAGCCGTTGGGCGAAGCGGCGCTGGTCGCGTTCAGCTATGCACAGGTCGGTGGGCTGGGCTGGGCATGGATCGCCGCCGCTGCGTCGATCAAGAGCATCCTTGTCTCGCGCCGTTTCGATTTCGCGCGCGCGGTGTGGGAAGGCTATCGCCATGGTCGCAAGGCCAAATGGCTGCCGGTCGAGGATTATCACGCGTTGCTGAACGAGCCGCTGGAGGCAGCGCGCCGCCGCCTCAACATTGGCGAGCCCGTGCTTTATCGGCGCGCACAGGCAGCGATGCAGACGGGTTGGGACGTGCAGGCACCGGCACGCCAGCTCGCCTGATCTTGCGGTTACAGCGGCGTTAACCATTCGGTGACCGGCGCACCGTAAAATCTGCTCCGCCAAATGGGGAGCACGCGCGTTGCTGACGATCGACGAAGAAACCGAAAGCTGGGGGTTGGGGCGCGGCAAGCCGTCGCTGCTAGTGGTGGATGATAGCCGCACCAATCTGGCGGTGATCGGGCGACGGCTGACGCATCTCGGCTTTTCCGTCGTCCTGTCTGACAATGCCGCTGAAGCCCTGGATATACTGGCCGCGCGCGGCTTTGACGTCGCCATCATCGACATGGTGATGCCCGGCCTGTCGGGCTTGCAGATGCTGGCGGAAATCCGTGCCACGCGGGAAACCGCCGATTTGCCCGTCATCATGATTACCGGGCGGAGCGATCCGCAAGCCGTGGTTGAGGCACTGGCGGCGGGCGCCGACGACCATATCGCCAAGCCCTTTGATTTTGCGGTGCTGGTTGCGCGCGTCGATCGGGTGGTTGAGCGCGCGCGGCGCATCGCGGCACTGAAGCGCTCCAACGCCACGCTCGATGCGCGGATCGCGGCGCGCGCGATGGAACTCGGCGAAGTGCGCACCGAACTTGCCGAGACTCGCGCCGACCGATTGCGGCTGATCGCCTCAATCCAGATGTTGAACGACGAGCTGGAACGGCGCGGGGTGGGGGCCTGAGGGGGGAGGCGTTTCCCCGCTTTTTTGCTCACACCAAGCCGCGAAGACACGAAGACAAGACGCAGAGGCCAGGATGCTTGCGCAGAGCGCCTAGGCCGTAAACTCATTAAAGCGGGATGACATTGGGTTGAACCGAGGCCGTCATTGCGACCCCGGCGCAGGCCGGGGGAAGCAATCCAGCCGGGCCGCCCGGTCCCTGGATTGCTTCGTCGCTCATGCTCCTCGCAATGACGATCCCTCCTCAGGTCGGCATGCTCTAAAGCCGTCGGCAATCCTCGGTCACGCGCGCGATTTCGGCCCAGGCGGGGACCACCAGCGTCGGCAGCGTCGCCTGCTCCAGCACGAAACGCCCCCGGCTATAAATGATTGCGTCGAGCAGCGAATCCCCCGGGCTCAGCCCCACCGCCATATAGGCCGGCGTGCCGCCGGTCGGCTGCATTGGCAGCACGCGCGTGACCGATGTCGTGCGCAAGGTGAGCGGCGCATTGCCCGGCGCCGCGCCGCGCCGCGACAGATAGAGCGCGCGCGCTGCCCGGTCGCACCGCAACGTCACATCGGCGTCGCTGCCGGGCACGCCGAACAGCGCAATGCTGCCGCGCGCATCCTGGCGATAGACCCATGTCCCCGGCGTCACCGGCCAGTCGCGCCAGTCGCTGGCGAAGGAGGGCGCCGGTGGTGGCATCGGCGCGGCAGCGGGGGCGCTTGCAGGCAATTGCGCGGCGGGCGCCGACGCCGCCGCCAAGGTGAGCACCGCCACGATCATTCGGGCAATCGGCGAACGGGCGGCAGGCAAGGGCATGGCTGCGCTTATGGGCAAAGCCGCCGGGCGGCTCAAGGCACTTGTCCGATCGCTCGCAACTTGGGCGCCGCGCCGATCAATCCTGACCTGGCGGGGGAGGAGAGGAGATTGTTACCGGGCGATGATCGCGCTTCCCATACCCCCTTCCCAATTCCCCCGCTTTGCGCGACGACAGCGCCCAAAACCAAAAGGGGACGGGAATGCAGCGCGGGCGGCTGGTATCGATTTTGGGCGGATCGGCGGGCAATCTCGTCGAATGGTATGATTGGTACGCCTATTCGGCGCTGAGCATCTATTTCGCGGCCAGCTTTTTCCCCAAGGGCGATCTGACGCTGCAATTGCTCAACACGGCGGCAATTTTTGCGGTCGGTTTTCTGATGCGGCCGGTCGGCGCGTGGGTGATGGGCGTTTATGGCGACCGGCACGGCCGCAAGGCGGGGCTGGCGCTGTCGGTCGCCCTGATGTGCGCCGGGTCGCTGTTGATCGCCGCCGCACCCACTTATGCCGCGGCGGGATGGCTGTCCCCCGCGTTGCTGGTGGTCGCGCGGCTGCTGCAGGGGCTGTCGGTCGGCGGCGAATATGGCGCCAGCGCCACCTATCTTTCCGAGATGGCGACGCGGCGGAACCGGGGGTTCTGGGCGAGCCTGCAATATACCACATTGATTGGCGGACAGTTGATCGCGCTGGCCGTTACGTTGGCATTGCAGGCCTGGCTAAGCGACGCCGCGCTGACGGCGTGGGGCTGGCGCGTCGCCTTCGCGATCGGCGCGGTGTTGGCGCTGGGCGTCTATGTGTTGCGGCGCGGCCTCGCCGAGACCGAGGCCTTCCGGAAACTCGGCGCGCGTGCCGGATCGAGCGCGCTCGGCCTGTGGCGCGCGCACCCGCGCGAATTCCTCATCGTCGCGGCGATCAGCGGCGGCGGCAGCTGCGCTTTTTATGCCTATACCACCTATCTCCAGAAATTCCTGGTCAACACCAGCGGCTTCGACAAGCAGGCGGCGACCGAAATCGCCACTGCCGCGCTCGTCATCTTCATGATCGCCCAGCCGATTTTCGGCGCGATGTCGGACCGGGTGGGCAGGAAGCCGATGCTGCTGCTGTTCGGGATAGGCGGCATGCTGGTGTCGGTGCCGGTCTTCACAGCGCTCGCCGCCACCCATAGCCCCGGCGCCGCACTGGCGATCGCGCTGGTGCCGCTGCTGCTGTTGAGCGCCTACACCTCGATCTCGGGCCTGGTGAAAGCCGAGTTGTTCCCGCCTGAAGTCCGCACCCTGGGCGTCGCCCTGCCCTATGCCATCGGCAACACGCTGCTCGGCGGTACCACCGAATATGTCGCCCTGTGGTTCAAACAGGCGGGCGCGGAAAGCGGCTTTTACTGGTACGTCACCGCGATCATCGGCGTCGCGACGATCGGCTTTGCGCTATTGCCGGAAACGAAGCGGACGAGTTTGATCGTGGAGGATTAAGCAATCAGCGCGATGATTAAGAGCGGCAACCCGACCATCATCAGGATTCCCACGATCACCACCACCCAAGCACCCGGTATGCCCCAGCGCTGCTCCGCCCAAGGAACGAGCAGGCAAACTATCTCACCGAGCGCCTCTGCAAAAGCCTCCACTGCTACTTAGGCTTCCGGAACCTGAACACAAACCGATCGGTCTTCCCCCGCACTTCGGGATCGAACACCAGCTTGCTGTGATCATCGGTCCGGTTGCGCAGCATGTCGCTGTCACCATCGAGCACGAAGCCCGCTGCCTTGAAGTCCGCCTTCACCACGTCGGGGTCGATGCGGTGGAGCTTGTCGACCGTCGCACGCGTATCCCCCGGCAAGGCAACATGGTCGATTACCGCAACCGTGCCGCCGGGCTTCACCGCGGCATAAAGCGTCTTGAGGAAGCTCGCAGGCTCGATCCGCTTGATGCCATATTTGGCGCTTTCCCAATACAGGTCGTGATAATCGAGGTGGATCATCACGAAATCATAGGCCCCCGTCGGCGCCTTAAAGCCCTCAAACGGATAAACAACGCGGCTGACATTATGCTCGCGCTTCATCAGCTCGCCCCAAGTCGCGGCGTCCTTGGGATCGCCCTTGGTGAACTGCTCGGGATCATAAGCGGTCACATGCCCGCGCGGCCCCACCGCGCGCGCCATGATTTCGGTATAATAGCCACTGCCCGCCATGATGTCGGCGGCCTTCTCGCCCGTCTTCAGCCCCTCAAACGCCAGCACCTGCTCGGGCAGGCGGCCAGCATCGAGCTTGGTCGCGTCGTCGGGGCGACCGGGAGCAGTGACGGCGGCATGAAAATCAGGCGCCGGCGCCGTCTTGGCAGCCAGCGCCAAAGGCACCGCCAGCGTCAGCACCACGCCCGCCATAAATGCCGTCCGTGCCATCGTCTCTCTCCTCACCAAGTGTATGCTAACTATAATACAGCAGGGCAATCCGACAGGCAATGCTTCGCAGACTGATCGTTTCGCTGGCGGCCGAAATCCTGTAGTCTTGGCGCATCGCAGGAGAGGAGCATGACCATGATTCATTCGTCTCTGTCGGGCCTGGTTGCGGCTATTATGGCGATCGCCGCAATGGCGCCCCAGGCCGCGCCGCCACCACCCGCCAATCCGACCGCGCCCGCCGCTGCCAACCCGCTCGACGCGCTGCTGAATTCGGCCAAGCCGCTGACTGCCGACAAGCATGTCGCCCCGCTGCGCCTGCAGAGCGCGACGACCGCCAATTGCAAAACGGTGATCGTGGTCGAAGGGGGCACCAAATACACCATCGACCTGGCCAAAGCACAGGCCCTGGCGGTCAACACCAATCTTGTCGTCTCGATCGGCGGCGGCGAAGCCGTGCAGATGGTATTTGACGGCAAGGAAGGCGCCAAACAGGCCGCCGATGGCGAAAAGATCATCAGCGACCTGAACGACAAATGCGGCTGATGAAGCGCGCCGCGATTGGGGGGCGCGGCATCGACGCTCAATCGCGGCGCCGCGTCTCCAGCGCATCGAGCATGCGGTCGATCGTCGCGTAAACCTGCCTGCGTGCGTCCGCTGTTTCGGCCACGGCAATTTCCGCCGCCGCCTCCCCCAGCAGCACCAGCAGCGCGCGCGCCAGAAACTCAACCGGCGCGGTTTCAAGCTCGCCGGCCGCCATCAGCTCGCCCAGCACCGCGCGCATCGCGCCATAGGCATAGCGCAGCTCAATCTCACGCCACGCCGCCGGCCCGATGACTTGCGGGGCCTCGACCAGCAGGATGCGGCGCATATCCTCGGCGGCGCAATGATCAATCAACGCGTGTAGCCCGGCGCGCAACCGTGCCCATGGCGTTTCGCCGGGAACATCCAGCGCAACCGCGACCAGTTCCTGCTCCAGCGACTCGGCAACCGCAGTGAACAGCCCCAGCTTGTTGCCGAAATGGTGATAGAGCGCGCCCGTCGTCACCCGCGCCTGCGCAGCGATGGCGCCGACTTCCGCCGCCGCATAGCCCACCGCGCCAAAATGCTGCCGCCCCGCCGCAATCAGCGCGCGCCGCGTCGCCTCCAGCTGATCGGCGCGGCGCGACCCGGACGAGGACTGTAATTCGGCCATTGACATAATCCTATTATGTAACGTAATTCGTTTATGTCACCCCGTGGTGGCGCTGTCACGCCCCAAAGCGCGGCGGCGGTTTAACGCAAAGGAGCCTGATCATGGAAATGTCGTTCGGCGTCGCCCTGCTGGGGGTTGCCACGCTTATCTGCCTCATCACCACCGTCACCGCGTTTGCCAGGCCCGTGGAGTTCGCCAATCTGCTGGGCCTCGACATCGCCAATGCCGGCGGCGTCAACGAAATTCGCTCGCAATATGCCGGCTTTTTCTTGATGGTCGGCCTTGTTTTTGCCGCCGCGATTGGCGGCTGGGTTCCCCGCGCCGCCGCCTATTTCCTCGCATCGGTGATCTTTGGCGGGTTGTTGATCGGTCGCATCGTCAGCGTCACGCTCAATCGGGGTGTGGGCGGTTATCCGGTAGTAGTGCGCGGGCTGGTCGCGTTCGATCTGATGGCGTGCATCCTGTCGGTCACGGCGCTCGAAATGACGCCGGGGACGATCGCATGAGCATTGAGCTTGCCATGCTGGCAGCCAGCGGCGTCCTGTCGCTGCTGCTGGCGCTGGTGGTGATCGCGGTGCATTTCCGTCGCTTTGGCGGCACGATGATCCGCAGCAATCGCGAGCATTACCCCGAACTGACCGGCCTGGCCGGTCGCGCGGTCAGGGCGCACGCCAATCTCAACGAAGCGCTGCTGCCCTTCGCGATTGCCGTGATCGCGGTGCTGGCATCCCACGCAACGTCACGGTGGAGCGCCGACGCCGCCATCACCTTCCTCGCCGCCCGGATCGCCCATGCCGGCCTATATCTGGCGGGCATCCCCGAAATCCGCTCGATCGCTTTCTATATCGGCCTCGCCGCGACATTGGTGGTGTTCGCGCAATTGCCGTTGGGGATAGCGTGACGACAGGTCAGGCGGCGCGGGGGACGATGCGGTCGAGTGCGTCTCCCTCGCGGCGGTTCACTTCTTCAAGATCAAAAGCGTTCTGCAGCCGCAGGAAAAACCCCGGAGACATGCGGAAATAGCGGGTCAGCCGCGCGTCGATAGCGGCATCTATGGCAAGGCGATTGTGGAGAATTTCATCGAGCCGACCCGCATTGATTCCGGTACCCTGTGCGACTTCGGCCAGCGGGATTTCACTGCCAATCAGGAAATCCTCGCGCAAGATGTCCCCCGGGTGGACATTGTCCAACCGCTCGTCATCCCCGATGATAGTCCTCGATCCGGACATCGTCCGCGCCTCCGTCTGACCAGCGAAACGTCACTCGCCACTGGTCGTTGATGCGCACACTATATCGTGGAGGCATAAATCCTTTCAACTGCTCAAGCCGATTGCCGCGCGGGATTGCCATATCGTCGAGGCGATCGGCGCTATCGAGCTGGCGTAGTTTGCGCCGAGCGGTTTGCTGGATGTCGGGCGGTAGCTTGCGGCTAGGCATGCCGCGATGGACGCCTTCGGCTTCCGCGTCCGCGAACGAGCGGATCATTTCCGCAACTCGTCCAAGCGATACCAATCTTCATCTGTCGGCCGCTTAGCGAACCAAAATCGCCAGCCGTTGACCTGTGTGCCAGAAATAGAACCAGCAGCCTCAGAAGGACTACGGCGTATTAAGCCGTCCTCATCCCTCCAACGCTCATCTCTGATCTCAGCTCGATAGGTTCTGCCCTTGTAGGTCGCACGAAACTTCGTACCTTCCGGAAAAAAAACGTTACCGATCCAAGCTCCTTTTGGAGAACCTATCTCTGGGTGAAGAATCCGCACAAGGCTATTGATTGGATCACTTTTCACCTCATCATTCGCATTAATCTTTGGTTTATCTGCTTCCGACAGGGATAATACACGCCGTAAGACATCATTATACGAATCTTGCTCGTCCCGACGCCGCCGCGTCAGCTCCTTGTAAACATCAAAATCAATGTCGATCTGCACCAGATTCTCCTATCTCAGATTTCTGAGACAGAAAAGATAGTTTGTCAAGCTATCGCCCGAACTTCCGCTGCACCTTCCCATAGCGCGTCTTGCGCGTGCCCGGCTTGCCTTCGTTGCTGCGGCCCATCACCGGCGCGCGGCGTTCTTCGGTGGGCAGGCCGAGTTCCTCCGCCTCAAGCGACCTGATTTCGTCGCGCAGCCTTCCGGCTTCCTCGAATTCCAGGTCGGCCGCCGCCGCGCGCATCTTCTTTTCGAGCTCCTCGATATACGCGCGCAGATTGTGGCCGACCATGTGGGCGGGCTTGTCGTCGCCGATGTCGACCGTCACCTGATCCTTCGACGCGACGTGCGCGATGATGTCGCCGATCTGGCGCTTAATCGTCGTCGGCGTGATGCCGTGCGCGGCGTTATACGCTTCCTGCTTCTCACGGCGGCGATTGGTCTCGTTGATCGCGCGCTCCATGCTGCCGGTCATCCGGTCGGCGTATAGGATCACGCGGCCCTCCACATTGCGCGCAGCGCGGCCGATCGTCTGGATGAGCGAGGTTTCGGAGCGCAGGAACCCTTCCTTGTCCGCGTCCAGGATCGCCACCAACCCGCATTCGGGAATGTCGAGCCCCTCGCGCAGCAGGTTGATGCCGATCAGCACGTCATACACGCCCATGCGCAGATCGCGGATCAACTCGATGCGCTCCAGCGTTTCGACGTCGCTGTGCATGTAGCGGACCTTGATCCCCGCCTCGTGCATATACTCCGTCAAATCCTCGGCCATGCGCTTGGTCAGCGTGGTGACGAGGGTGCGGTATCCTTTGGCGGTGGTCGCCTTGCATTCCTGGATCAGGTCCTGGACCTGCTCCTCCACCGGGCGGATTTCCACCGGCGGGTCGATCAGGCCGGTCGGGCGGATCACCTGCTCGACGAACACGCCGCCCGCCTGCTCCATTTCCCACGGGCCCGGCGTCGCCGAGACGCTGACCGTCTGCGGGCGCATCGCATCCCATTCGTTGAAGCGTAGCGGGCGGTTGTCGATGCAGCTCGGCAAGCGGAAGCCATATTCGGCGAGCGTGATCTTGCGGCGATGGTCACCGCGCGCCATGCCGCCGACCTGCGGCACCGTCTGGTGGCTTTCGTCGACGAACAGCAGCGCGTTTTCGGGGAGGTACTCGAACAGGGTCGGCGGCGGCTCGCCGGGCAGGCGACCGGTCAAAAAGCGCGAGTAATTCTCGATGCCCGCGCAACTGCCCGTCGCGGCGATCATCTCCAGGTCGAAATTGGTGCGCTGCTCCAGCCGCTGCGCCTCGAGCAATTTCCCTTCGGCGTGCAGCTCCTTCAGCCGCTCGGCAAGCTCGAAGCGGATCGCTTCCATCGCCTGCTTCAGCGTCGGGCCGGGCGTCACATAGTGGGAGTTCGCATAAACGCGGACATAATCGAGGCTGGCGACTTTCTTGCCGGTCAGCGGATCGAACTCGACAATCTCCTCGATCTCATCGCCGAAGAACGACACGCGCCAGGCGGTATCCTCATAATGCGACGGGAAAATCTCGAGCGTGTCGCCCTTCACCCGGAAATTGCCGCGCGCGAAGGCCGCGTCGTTGCGCTTATATTGCAGCGCGACGAGCTTGCGGACGATCTCGCGCTGATCGACCACCTGGCGCTTCTTCAAGTCGAAGATCATCGCCGAATAGGTCTCGACCGAGCCGATGCCGTACAGGCAAGACACCGACGCGACGATGATCACGTCGTCGCGCTCCAGCAGCGAGCGCGTTGCGGAATGGCGCATCCGGTCGATCGCCTCGTTCACCGAGCTTTCCTTCTCGATATACGTGTCCGACCGCGGCACATAGGCTTCTGGCTGGTAATAATCGTAATAGCTGACGAAATATTCGACCGCGTTGTCGGGGAAGAAGCTCTTGAACTCGCCATAAAGCTGCGCGGCGAGGATCTTGTTGGGCGCAAGGATCAGTGCGGGGCGCTGCAACGCCTCGATCACCTTGGCCATAGTGAAAGTCTTGCCCGATCCGGTGACGCCGAGCAGCACCTGGTCGCGCTCGCCCGCCAGCGCCGCTTCGGTCAGCTCCTTGATCGCCTGGGGCTGGTCGCCCGAGGGCTGGTATTCCGAAACCAGCTTGAACGCCCGCCCCCCTTCGGCTTTGGGCGGCCGCTCAGGCCGATGCGGAATGAACGACTGCCCCGTTTCCGGCTCGTCGAGCGTGGTACGAATCTGGATGGCCATGTTGGAACATATGGGGGACGGGGCACGCGGGGGGAAGGGGGTGGCGAAGCGACCCCGCTACCGCGCGCGATAATACGCCACTCGCCACATCACCACGCCGATCAGCGCGGCGGCGAGCGCGAGGATCAAGCTGGTTGCAGCAGCGCTGGCCCAGCGGAACAGCGTTGTCGCCGCGTCGGTGACGGGCGCATCGACGGCAAGGCCCAGCGCATGCGTTTGCGCCGCCAGAAAGACGACAAAGCCGGTTGCCCCGCCGGTCAACGCGGCGTGGAGCGGGCCGCGCCGCCCCGTCAGGTGCAGCACCAGCCATAGCGGCCCCGCCACTGCGGTGATCGCCATCGCCGACAAGAGCCACGCGACGAGCAGTGCGATGACCATCGCCACCGGATCGGGCAGGCCCGCCATCGTCATCAGCCCCACCGCCAGCAGCGCGCAGCAAAACCCGCCGACGACAATTGACGCCCCGGCGCGATCGACCGAGGTTTGGTAGCGATACAGGATCAACCCTTCGACCATGGTGTCCCCCTGATACGCGAGGCAAACAGCGCCCGATGGCGCGGCGCATCATTAACCCAGATTACTGCGCTTGTATGACGGGCCAAGTCGCTTCGTGGCCAGCCCGCGCTCCATGTCGGGACAGGCAAGGCTATTTCAGCGCGCGCACGGCCGGCGTGTCGAGACAATGGAGCAGCACGCTGCGCGACATCACGGCATGCGGGGCAGGCGGGGCATAGGGCGCGATCGGGGTCGGCACGCCGATCGGCACCGTGTCGAACTCACCCCCCTGCCCCGTACACGCCATCGCGGCGGCGAGCAGCCTGGGCGGCGTGTCATAGGCCTCGCGGCTCAGCCGGAACGTGCCCCAATGGATGCCGATGCCGCGCGACGCGCCCAGCCTGCGGAAGACCTCAACCGCATCGACCGGGCCGATATGCGCGCCGCTTTCCATCTGTCCGGGGTCAAAGCGGAACGCGCCGATGGGAATGAGGGCAAGCCGGATGGGGCCATAGGCAGCCGCCTCATCGGGCCAGTGCATGTCGCCCGCGCCGGTGTCGCCACCGAAGAACAGATTGCCGCCGGGCAACGTCACGACAAAGCCCGACCATAGCGCGCGGTCACGATCGGTGAACCAGCGGCTGCCCCAATGGTGCGCGCGGGTAACGACCACGTCGATGCCGGGCCGCACCGGCACCCGCCCGCCCCAATCGCGCGCGACGGCTTTCACGCCCGCCGCCGCCATCACCCGATCATTGCCCAGGCTGGAGACGATCAGCGGATGGTCGCGGTCCCACAGTTTTTTCAGCGTGCCGAGGTCCATGTGATCATAATGATCATGGCTGACGAGAACGATGTCGATCTTCGGCAGATGATCGAACGCGATGCCCGGCGCCGCCACCCGCTCGGGCCCCAGATCGAACGGGCCGCTGCGATCCGCCCAGACGGGATCGGTCAGGATGTTGAGGCCCTGGGTCTGCACCAGCACGGTTGCATGCCCCACCCAGGTCGCGACCATGCGGCTGCCTGCAACCCTGGCGGGCGGGTTGACCGGGTGAATGGTCACCCGGTCGGGCCAGGCGCCGCCCAATTGCCGCCCGGTCAGATAGTGGGTGATGAACTGCGCGCGCGACTGGCGGCCCTTGGGCGGGATGACCAGCGGGTCGCCGTCAGGATTGAAGAAGCGCTGACCATCATAATGGCCGCTGACCGGGCCAGTGTAATAAATCGCATCGAGGAAATGCGGCACCACCGCTGCCGCCAGTGCCGCCACGATCACCAGCCACAACAACCCGGCGCCAAGCCCGCGCAATATTACCCGTGTCATAGCCGCCAAGTGGCACTCGGCGAGAGGGGCTGCAAGTCCTTGGTCTCCCGTCGGCGGCATCGTCATTGCGAGGAACGGAGCGACGAAGCAATCCCGCGATCCGGCGGGGGCCGGCCTGGATTGCTTCGCTGGCGCTCGCAATGACGGTGCCGGATGAAGCCGATTTCGCTTCCGGCAGCAACACCCTTGACATTTACATCGAATCGTTGTGTATAGAAAACATATTGCAAATAGAGACGACGTTAGCGTGCCCCTATACAACCGCATCGCCCTGTTTCGTGCCGATCGCGGCCTGTCGCGGCGCGAGCTCGCCGATGCGGTCGGCGTCAATCCGCAGACAATCGGCTATCTTGAGCGCGGCGATTATTCGCCCAGCCTGGAACTGGCGATGAAGATCGCCGACCAGTTCGGCGTCGCGATCGAGATGCTGTTTTCCTTTGAACCCTTTGAATCGGTGGCCGCCGCGCTGAGCCGCCAGGGAGAGCAACGATGATCCAGTTTGACATGCCCGGCGTAAAGGCGCCGCTCTATCGGGTCCGGGTGCGGCGGCTGGCGGGCTTTGCGCTCGCGGCCTATCCGGTCGGCTTCGCGCTGTTTCTGGCGGGCGGCGAGGGCAAGCCCCCTGCCCCGCTCACCATCGTCGGCGCGATTGTGATGTTCATGGCGTTTTTGGCGGCCTTGTGGGTCATCCCCACCGGCATCCAGCGCATCGCTGCCGGCGTCGAACAGGGCCTCGACGAATTCCAGCTCACCGCACGATTGAAAGCGCAGTCGAGCGCCTATCGCTGGTTTTCGCTCTGGGTGTTCGCGATGGCCGCCTATGCCAATGTCGCCGCCGCGTTCG
>JBOFDB010000459.1:0-7268 GCA_051646545.1 Sphingomonas sp. | reverse complement strand
CCGGTACTGCCGGGGCTGCCCGTGCTGCCGGTCACGGTCGATCGCGGGCCTGAGGCGCCGATGGCCACTGCGGTGGCGGTCGACGCGGCGCTGATCCTGCTGTTCGGGCTGCAGCATAGCGTGATGGCGCGGCAGGGGTTCAAGCGCGCCTGGACCAGGGTCGTGCCGCCCGCGCTGGAACGCAGCATTTACGTGCTCGCCACCAGCCTGGTGCTGATGGCGTTGTTCGGCCTGTGGCGCCCGATCCCGATGGTGCTGTGGCAGGTCGACGGTGCCGCGGCCTTGGCGCTGTGGGCGGTGGCGGCGCTAGGCTGGGCGACGGTGCTGCTGTCGACCTTTCTGATCAACCATTTCGATCTGTTTGGCCTGGCGCAGGTCTATCGCCATTGGCGCGGGCGCGCGGCAAATGCGCCGCGCTTCACGACGCCGTTGCTGTATCGGCTGGTTCGCCACCCGCTTTATTTCGGATTTTTCATCGCCTTTTGGGCCGCACCGGTGATGACGGTGGGGCACGCGCTGCTCGCGGCGGGGATGACGGCCTATATCCTGATCGCGATCGGCTATGAGGAGCGCGACCTGATCGCGACCTTCGGCGATGAGTATCGGCGCTATCGCCAGCGGGTGGGCATGTTGCTGCCCGGCATCGGCAAGGCGCGCGGGTGATGGCGCGAAGGGATAATTGACCTCGCACCGTTCGCCCTGAGCCTGTCGAAGGGGGCCGTTCTTCCTGACGAGGAAGGACAGTGCTTCGACAAGCTCAGCACGAACGGTTTTGTTTTTGCCTTCGCCTGCCTAAATCGGCCGGACGATGACCGACCCCAACGCGCCCACCCGCTTCAACGAGGAAAAGGCCACCTATACGGTGCGCGGTGCCGATGCGCCCGACCTGGAGGCGGGCGTGGCGGCGATCCGCAATGTGCTGAAAACGCTCCCCGCTCGGCCCGGCGTGTATCGCATGCTCGATGCGCGCGGCGACGTGCTCTATGTCGGCAAGGCGCGCGCGCTGAAAAACCGCGTGACCAATTACACCCAGGTCGATCGGCTGCCCAAGCGGCTCCAGCGGATGGTCGCGCAGACGCGCAGCATGACCATCGTCACGACCAATAACGAGGCCGAGGCGCTGCTGCTCGAAGCGCAGCTGATCAAGCGCTATCGCCCGGCCTACAATGTGCTGCTGCGCGACGATAAGTCGTTTCCGTTCATCCTGCTGCGCGCCGATCATGAATTTCCGCGCATCCAGAAGCATCGCGGCGCGCGGCGGATCAAAGGCGATTATTACGGCCCGTTCGCCAGCGCGGGATCGGTCAACACCACGCTCAACGCGTTGCAGAAGCTGTTCCTGCTGAGGAGTTGCACCGACGGTTTCTTCAAGACGCGCGACCGGCCGTGCCTGCTCTACCAGATCAAGCGGTGCTCGGCGCCATGCGTCGGGCGGATCAGTGCTGCGGACTATGCCGAGCTGGTGAGCGACGCCAAGGACTTCCTGGCCGGCAAATCGACGCAGGTGCAGGCCAAGCTCGGCGCGCAGATGCAGGCAGCGGCGGAGGCGATGGATTTCGAGCTTGCCGCCATCCTGCGCGACCGGCTGCGCGCGCTGACCTTCATCCAGGGCAGCCAGGCGATCAACGCCGAAGGGGTGGGCGATGCCGACATCTTCGCGCTTGCCTGCAAGCAGGGGGTGATGGGCATCCAGGCCTTTTTCATTCGCGGCGGCCAGAATTGGGGGCATCGCAGCTTCTTTCCCGCCCACACCCATGACGTGCCCGAAGCCGAGGTGCTGACCACGTTCCTCAGCCAATTTTACGACGAAGTGCCGCCAGCCCGCAGCGTCTTTGTCGACCGCGAGTTGCCCGAGGCCGAGCTGCTCGCGGAAATGCTGAGCGGGCAGGCGGGGCGCAAGGTCGAGCTGTCGGTGCCGCAGCGCGGGGTGCGGCGGCGGCTGCTCGATCAGGCCAAGCGCAATGCCGAGGAAGCGCTCGACCGGCGGCTCGCCGAATCGACGACGCAAGCCAAGCTGCTGCGCGAAGTTGCCGAACTGTTCGACCTTGCCGAGCCGCCGCAGCGCATCGAAATCTACGACAACAGCCATATCCAGGGCACCAGCGCGCTGGGCGCGATGGTGGTCGCCGGGCCGGAAGGCTTCCGCAAAGGCCAGTATCGCAAGTTCAACATGAAGCGCGCCGAAACCATCGCGGGTGACGATTACGGCATGATGCGCGAGATGTTTCAGCGCCGCTTTGCGCGGGCGCAGGATGAGGATCCGGACCGCACTGACTGGCCCGATCTGGTGCTGATCGATGGCGGGCGCGGCCAGCTCAACGCGGTGCGCGAGGCGCTGGAGGAACTGGGCATCGAGGATGTCTGCCTGGTCGGGGTGGCCAAGGGACCGCATCATGGCCGTGAGGGACGCGAGGTGTTCCACCTGATGGACGGGCGCGAATTTCAGCTGCCGGTGAACGCACCGGTGCTGTTCTACCTGCAGCGGCTGCGCGACGAGGCGCATCGCTTCGCCATCGGCGCGCATCGCGAAAAACGCGCCCGGGCGATTGGCGCCAGCCCGCTCGACGAGGTTCCCGGCATTGGCCCGGCGCGCAAAAAGGCGCTGCTGATGCATTTCGGCACCGCGCGGGCGGTGCGCGGTGCCAGCCTGGAGGATTTGCAGAAAGCGCCCGGCGTTTCAGCCAGCGTCGCGCGGCAAGTCTATGATTTCTATCACAGCTGTTAGGGCTTCGGCCCCGGGTGACCGCTAGAATCGGATGCCGAACCCGCCCAGCACGCGCTGGCGATGGGTGTTGTCGTTATAGGAAGAATAGCGATATTCGGCATCGACAAAGAAATGGCGGCCCAATGACAGCTCGGCGCCGCCACCCGCTTGCCAGCCATCGGCGTCGTCGCGGATATCATATTGGCCGGCGCCGTTGGTGGCGCTGCTGATGAATTGCTGGCGATGCGTATTGTTGACGTAACCGCCCTTGCCATAGACCAGCAATGCCGGGGCGACCTGCACCCCGACCCGCACCGTCGCGCCCAGCTCACGATAGCTGGTGGCGCAGCGCTGGCCGCCCCTCGCTGCCGCGCAGATGACCGTGTCGTCGCCGCGCCAGTAGTTGAACGACGGGCCAATGACGAGCGGCCCCAGCTTGCCGTCAAAGCCGAATTCGCCCCCATAGCCCAGGCTGTTGCGGTCGCGACCCAGCGCCGCAAAGCGATCCCACCCCACTTGCCCTTCAAGCCGGAAGCCCCGGAAGGTCGAGCCGTTGGCGGCGGCGCTTTCGCTGTCAGCAGCGCTGGTGGCCGTGGATTGCGTGGTCGCAGGCGCGGCGCTCTGGTCCTGTGCGGGAGTCGCCGCCGTGGTCCCCTGGTCGGGCGCGGGCGTGGTCGTGGTGGTGGTCTGTCCGGGGGCGGGCACCGTCTGATCTTGCGACGGCACCGGCGTGGGCGCGGGCGTGGTCTGCCCCTGCGCGAGCGCGGCGGCGGGCACGACGGACAGCGGCACGACGGCACAGCTGGTGAGGAAAGTCAGGATACGCATTGGCTTAGCCCTCTTGGAAAACAGGCCGTGATGAACGACGCGGTTGCCGAACCGCTGGCGGCAAAGATTGGTTCCCGGCCAGCAACGGGCCGCCAAACTGTCCGCTGACGAAACAGTCTCAATATGTTAACCACAGGACCCGGCTTGGCAGCCTTTGCCAGCGCCGCCATAGTCGCGGGCGGGGATGACAATGGGGAACCGGGGATGGCATCGATCGCAGGGGCGTTCGGGGTGGAGCGGTGGCGGAAACGGGCGAGCGCGGCGGACCATGCGCGCCGCGATGTGCCCGCCGCGCCGCTGCCCGCCCGCGTTAACGACGCAACTCTCCGCGCGCTACAGCCGCGCCTGATCCCGGTCGCGGTTGCACTGAACGAAGCGCTCGCCGGTCGCTTGCCGGTGTTGCCGCCGCTGGGCCGGGAAGCGCAGGGATATGCGGTTGGCGGGCTTGCCGTTGATCGGGCCCATGACCTTGCAACCCAGAGCGGCATGATCGCGATCGAGCGCCGCCACCATATTCGCACCTATGCCGATTTGTCGGGGCGCTTTGATCGTTATGTCGCGATGCTGCCGCCGCGCGTGCGCGATGCGTTGACGCAGCATGGCGAACGGATCGCGGCGCTGTCTGGCGGGGTCGTGCCGGTCACGCGTTGTGGTGCGCCGGGGGACGTCGACTCGTTGATCGACCAGGTCCATCGCATCGCCCGCCGCGCGCCGCATCACCGGCTGCCCGGTGCCCTTGCGATCGATGCGGCAAGCGAGGCGCGCCTCGCGACGCTGGCGGCGCAGGGCAATTTGCGCGCCTGGCTGCTCAGCATTGCGGGCGAACCGGCCGCCTATCTGGTTGCCAGCATCGTCGGCGATGGCGTGCGCCTCGATTATTTCGGCGAGGATCCGGCCTTTGCCGATCTGGCGCCGCGCGCGCTGCTGTTGCTCGATGCGGTGCGCGATCTGTTTGGGGAGGGGCGCTGGCGCCGCGTCGATTTCGGTGCGGGCGCGCGCCTGTTTGCCGATATCGCCAATGGCGGCCTGGCGAGCGTCGACGTCATCCTGTTGCGGCCATCGCTGGCCAATCGGGTCGCGGGGGCATTGTTCGGTCGCTATCATCGCGCGCGACAGGCGCTGGCGCCGCTGGGCCGCGCCATCCGGCTGCCGTCGCGCCGACGCGGATAATCGCCGCCGCTTGCTGTCGGCGGGCGGGCGTTCTAGCCCGGCGCGATGCAGCTGCGCACCCAGGCCATTGTCCTTGCGATCCGCGCGCATGGCGAACACGGCGCTATCGTGCGCGGGCTGACGCGCGAGCAGGGCGTGATTGCCGGCTATGTGCGCGGCGGGCGATCGCGCCGCCTGCGGCCCGTGCTGCAACCGGCCAATCAGGTGCTGGGCGAATGGCGCGCGCGCACCGATGAACAATTGCCTGCGCTGACCGTGGAACTGGTCCATAGCCTGGCCCCACTCCATGCCGAACCCTTGCCCGCCGCCGCGCTGGACTGGCTGAGCGTGCTGACCGTGACGGCGCTGCCCGAAAACCAGCCTTATCCTGCCGTGTTTGACGCCTTGGGCGGCGTGCTGAGCGCGGTGGAGGCTGCGCCGGCGGCGCGCGGCTGGGCGGCGGCGCTGGCGCGGTATGAGCTGTTGTTGCTGGCGGCGCTGGGCTTCGGTCTCGACCTTACCCGCTGTGTCGCGACGGGCGCGCGCGATGACCTGGGCTGGGTATCGCCCAAAAGCGGCGGCGCGGTCAGCCGCGCAGCGGCGGCGGGCCATGAAGCGCGATTGCTGCGCCTGCCCGATTTTCTACGGGCAGGCGGCGAGGCGGACTGGCCCAATATCCTGGCGGCGCTGGCAATCACTGGCCATTTTCTGGCGCGCGATGTGCTGACCGATCGACAGGCGGAAACACTGGCGGCGCGGGCGCGGCTGATTGACCGGCTGAAACGGGCAGTTGCGTGATCTGCCATGGCTTGCCACAAACCAGGTTCCCGTTCGCCCTGAGATTGTCGAAGGGCCGATCCTTTTCCTGCCGTCCAAGCCGAACGGGGCTTCGACTGGCTCAGCCCGAACGGATTTGGTGATGGCGCTGATCGCTCTCTTGCCTGGCGATGGCATCGGCCCGGAAGTGACGCACGCCGCCCGGCGGGTGCTGGAGGCGCTGGGGCTTGGGCTGACCTTTGAGGAGGCCCCGGTTGGCGGCGCGGCCTATCACCTGGCGGGTCACCCCCTGCCGCCGGAAACGCTGGCGCTGGCGCATCGCGCCGATGCCATCCTGTTCGGGGCGGTCGGTGATCCCCGCTGCGACGCGTTGCCCCGCGCGCTGCGCCCCGAACAGGCGATATTGGGGCTGCGCAAGGAATTGACGCTGTTTGCCAATCTTCGGCCCGCGCGCCTTTTCCCGGGGCTGGAGGAAGCATCGGCGCTGAAGCCCGATATTGCCCGCTCGATCGATCTGCTCATCGTCCGCGAGCTGAACGGCGACGTCTATTTCGGCGAAAAGGGCATGCGCACCACCGCTACCGGCCTGCGCGAAGGCTATGACGTGATGCGCTATGACGAAGCCGAGGTGCGCCGCATTGCCTATATCGGCTTTCAGGCGGCGGCGCGGCGGCGCGGCAAGCTGTGCTCGGTCGACAAGGCCAATGTGCTTGAAACCTCGCAATTGTGGCGCGACGTGGTGATTGAGGTGGCCGCCGCCTATCCCGACGTCGAGCTCAGTCACCTGTATGTCGACAACGCCGCGATGCAGCTGGTGCGCGCGCCCGGCCAGTTCGACGTGATCGTGACGGGCAATTTGTTCGGCGACATCCTGTCGGATCAGGCGAGCATGTGCGTGGGGTCGATCGGGCTGTTGCCGTCCGCCTCGCTCGATGCGAGCGGCAAGGGGTTGTATGAGCCGATCCACGGGTCCGCGCCCGACATTGCCGGCCAGGGCAAGGCCAATCCCTGCGCGGCGATCCTGTCGGCGGCGATGCTGCTGCGCCATTCCCTGAGCAAAGGCGCGGCGGCCGACCGGATCGAAGCGGCAGTCGCGGCCGCGCTGGCGGCAGGCGCGCGAACGGCCGATCTGGGCGGCACGCTCTCGACCGAGTACATGACAGACGCTGTGCTGACGGAGCTTTGAGGGCGAAGAGCGAAAAACCGACCCGTTCGTGTCGAGCGCAGTCGAGACACGGTAGGTTGACCTCTGCGAGACCTCCCGTCCCTCGACGGTGCTCGGGACGAACGGCCAATAGTCTTCAGGGCCAGCTCGCCAGCCACATCCAGCGCAGAAATGCTTGGTCGTTGTCGAGCGCGGCGGCGGACAGGATGGGGTAGAACCACGCAAACAGCCCCGCGCTGATGCCAAGCGCGATCCAGCCGAGCCGCCGCCGGTCATGCGGGTCCAGTGCGTGCGCCATCCCGGCAATCGCCAGCGGCAGGCACAGGCTGGCGCCGTAATAATAATAGAAAAAGCCGATTTTCTTGGGAATGATGATCCAGGGCAGGTAAGCGCCCGCCCATAACAGCACCGGGGCAAGCAGCGGCCAGGAGCGGCGGCGCGCGCCTGCCACCGCGCCATAGGCGAGCGCGACTAGCCCGCCCCACATCACCGCCGGATTGCCCAGCATCAGCACCCCGCGCTCGACACCATCGACCGGCTCGTACAGATACCAGATTGGCCTGAGGTCCAGGGGCCAGCTCCACCAGCTCGATTGATAGGGGTGCGACGGCAACGGCAATGTCTGGCGCGCATACATATCGGCCT